>CAZFET010000050.1:0-2697 GCA_964517545.1 uncultured Burkholderiaceae bacterium | reverse complement strand
GCCCGCGGCGAGCCGCCGCCGAAGTTCGACGGCATCGGGCTGCGCCAGCGCGCGTGGCCGCTGGTGGAGATGATGAAGCGCGCCCACAAGGCCGACGAGCCGATCGTCTGGGGCATCTGAGCATTCCCGGAAACGGCAACGAGAGGAAGCGATGAAGCTCTGGAGCGACAGCTGGGCCAACGGCGACCGCATTCCCGCCCGGTACGCGGCCGGCCGGCCCGACGACGTCTCGGTCGTGACCTTCTCCGACAACGTCAATCCGCACCTCGCGTGGAGCGACGTGCCGGCGGGCACGCAGTCGCTCGCGCTCATCTGCCACGACTTCGACGTGCCCAGCCGCGGCGACGACGTCAACCAGCCCGACCGCGAAGTGCCGTCGGACCTGCCGCGCGTGGACTTCTTCCACTGGGTGATGGTCGACCTGCCGGCGTCGCTGTCGGCGATCGGCGAGGGCGAGTACAGCCGCGGCTTCACCGCGCGCGGCAAGCCGGGCCCGGCCACCTTGCACGGCGCGCGCCACGGGCTGAACGACTACACCGGCTGGTTCGCCGGCCACCCCGACATGGCCGGCGACTACTTCGGCTACGACGGCCCGTTCCCGCCGTTCAACGACTCGCTGGTGCACCACTACGTGTTCACCTTGTACGCGCTGGCGATCCCGCGCGTGCCGGTGCAAGGCAAGTTCACCGGCCACGACGTGCGACGCGCGATCGCCGGCCACGTGCTGGCCGAGGCCACGCACTCGGGCACGTACACGCTGAACCGGCGCTTTCTCTGAACTCGGCGCACCCGGGCCGCGCGATCCGCGGCGACAGCGACGTGGGCCTCGACGGCCGCAGCGAGGGCAGCCACGACGGCGGGGCGCTGCGCGAGCCCACGCGCATCCTGGCCATCCGGCACGGCGAGACGGCCTGGAACGTCGAGTCGCGCATCCAGGGGCAGCTCGACATCCCGCTGAACGACAAGGGCCGCTGGCAGGCCGAGCGCCTGGCGCAGGCCGTGAGCGAGGAGTCGCTGGCCGCCGTGTACGCCAGCGACCTCTGGCGCGCCTACGACACCGCGCGCTGGGTCGCCGCCGGCGCCGGGCTGGACGTGATCACCGACGAAGGCCTGCGCGAGCGCGGCTTCGGCGAGTTCGAGGGCATGACCTTCGCCGAGATCGAGCAGCGCTGGCCCGAGGCGTCGATGCGCTGGCGCAAGCGCGACCCCGAGTTCGGCCCGCCCGGCGGCGAGGTGCTGCGCGACTTCTACGCGCGCTGCGTGGCGACCGCCGAGCGCCTGGCCGCGCGCCATCCCGGCCAGGCGATCGCGCTGGTCGCCCACGGCGGCGTGCTCGACTGCCTGTACCGCGCCGCGTCGCGGCTGGACCTGCAGGCGCCGCGCACCTGGGTGCTCGGCAACGCGAGCATCAACCGGCTGCTGCACTCGGCGCAGGGCTTCACGCTCATCGGCTGGGCCGACACCTCGCACCTCGACGCGCCGGTCGGGCCCGACGACGAGGCGGCGGACGCGGGGCCGGTGCAGACCGGGCCGGCGTAGCCGGCACGGGCGCAGGCGGCTGCCGCCGCGGCACCTCGTGGTACCGCCCTACCGCGCGCCGCCGGGCGGCGGCATGATCGGCGCACCATGCAAGGCGCCCAGATCATCGTCCTCGCGACTCCCGTGTTCCTGCTGCTGATCGCGCTCGAGTTCGCGGTCGGGCTCGTGCGCGGGCGCAACACGTACCGGCTCAACGACGCGCTGTCGAGCATCGGCCTCGGCGTGCTGAGCCAGGTGTCCGGCGTGTTCACCAAGGCCATGACCGTGGGGCTGTACACGCTCGCGTTCGAGCACGTGTCGCTGTGGCGACTGCCGTCCGACGCGTGGTGGGTGTGGCTCGTGGGGCTGGTGTTCTACGACCTCTGCTACTACTGGCACCACCGCCTCGGGCACACCTGCGCGCTGTTCTGGGCGGCGCACGTGGTGCACCACCAGAGCGAGGACTACAACCTGTCCACCGCGCTTCGCCAGACGTCCAGCGGCTGGCTGTTCGGCTGGGTCTTCTACCTGCCGATGGCGGTACTCGGCTTCCCGCCGCTGGTGTTCGGCGTGGTCGCGCTGATCGACCTGCTGTACCAGTACTGGGTGCACACGCAGCAGATCGGCAAGCTCGGCTGGTTCGACCGCTGGTTCTGCGCGCCGAGCAACCACCGCGTGCACCACGCGGTGAACGACCGGTACCTCGACCGCAACTACGGCGGCATCCTCATCGTCTGGGACCGCCTGTTCGGCAGCTTCGTCGAGGAAGACGACGCCGAGCCGTGCGTGTACGGCACGCGCGCGCCGCTGCGCAGCTGGAACCCGCTGTGGGCCAACCTCGAGGTCTACTGGGCGCTGGCCAGGGACTCGTGGCACGCGCGCTCGTGGGCCGACAAGCTGCGCGTGTGGTTCAAGCCGCCCGGCTGGCGGCCGGCCGACGTCGCGGCGCGCTTTCCCAAACCGCCGTTCGAGCTGCGCCGCGAGCGCTTCGATCCGCCGGTCTCGCGCGCGGCGCTCGCGGGCGCCGCGCTGCTGTTCGTGGCGGTGCTCGGCGTGACCTCGTGGTTCCTGTGGAACGCGCACACCTTGCCGCTGGCCGAGCAGGCCGGCTGGGCGCTCGGCATCCTCGCGATGACCTGGCTCGTCGGCAGCCTCACCACGCCGCGCGGGGCGGGCCCG
>CAZFET010000049.1:14446-15474 GCA_964517545.1 uncultured Burkholderiaceae bacterium | reverse complement strand
CTGGCCGCCGGCGACCTGAATGCCTTCCTCGCGCTGGGCGGCGACGCGCGGCGGCGGCTGCGCGAGGCGCTGTCGTTCGCGCTGCGCGAGGGCAGCGACCAGGCGCCGTTCCTCGAGCTGTGTCTCGTGCCGCAGACGCAGTGCGAAATGGCGCTGCCGGTGCAGGTGCGCGACTACACCGACTTCTACACCGGCCTCCACCACGCCACCGCGGTCGGCAAGCTGTTCCGGCCCGACAACCCGCTGCTGCCGAACTACAAGTGGGTGCCGATCGGCTACCACGGCCGCGCGTCGTCGATCGTGGTGAGCGGCACGCCGTTCCGGCGCCCGCGCGGGCAGCTGCGCGCGCCCGACGCGCCGCCGGCGCAGCCGCCGGTGTTCGCGCCCAGCCGTCGGCTCGACTACGAGCTCGAGCTCGGCGCGGTGGTCGCCACCGGCAACCCGCTCGGCGAGCCGGTGCCGATGGCCGCGGCCGAGCAGGCGCTGGCCGGCCTCGTGCTGCTCAACGACTGGTCGGCGCGCGACGTGCAGGCGTGGGAGTACCAGCCGCTCGGGCCTTTCCTGTCGAAGAGCTTCGCCAGCACCGTCTCGCCGTGGCTGGTCACGCTCGAGGCGCTCGCGCCGTTTCGCGTGCCGTTCGTGCGCCCGGCCGGCGATCAGGCGCCGCTGCCGTACCTCGACTCCGAAGCGCATCGCGCGGCCGGCGCGTTCGACATCGGCCTGGAGGTGTGGCTGCAGACGCGCGCGATGCGCGAGCGCGGCGAGCCGGCCGTGCGGCTGTCGCAGTCGAACTTCCGCGACGCGTACTGGACCCTGGCGCAGATGGTCGCCCATCACACGAGCAACGGCTGCAACCTCGGCACCGGCGACCTGCTGGGCACCGGCACGCAGTCGGGCCCCGGACCGGGGCAGGGCGGCTCGCTGCTGGAGCTGACGCAAGGCGGCCGCCAGCCGATCGCGCTGCCCGACGGCGAGTCGCGCACGTTCCTCGAGGACGGCGACACCGTGGTGCTGCGCGCTTCGTGCGA
>CAZFET010000049.1:777-14436 GCA_964517545.1 uncultured Burkholderiaceae bacterium | reverse complement strand
GCTGCCGGCGCCCGACTGAGCCGTCCGTCCCTATCGCAATCCCGATGGCTGCGCCTGCGGGCGCGGCCTACGATCCCCTTCGCCTGAACACCCACCCTTCCACCGCAGGAGACAACTCATGATGCCGCTCGTCAAGCTCGGCCTCGCGGGCCTCGCCGCCGCCGCGTCGTTCGGCGCGTCCGCCCAGGAGGTCACCTTGAAGTTCCACCACATCTGGAACCCGCAGGCGATGGCCTCGGTGCGCGTGATCCAGCCGTGGTGCGACAAGATCGCCGCGGAGTCGCAGAACAAGCTGAAGTGCCAGATCTTCCCGGCCATGTCGATGGGCGGCACGCCGGCGCAGCTGGTCGACCAGGTGAAGGACGGGGTGGCCGACGTGGTCATCACCTTGCCGGGCTACACGCCGGGCCGCTTCCCGGTGCTCGAGGTGTTCGAGCTGCCGTTCATGACCAACTCGGCCGAGGCCGGCGCGCGCGCGGTGTGGGACTTCCACGCCAAGTACGCGCCCAAGGAGTTCCCGGGCACCAAGCTGCTGGCCACGTGGATCCACGACGAAGGCTACGTGCACACGCGCGACCGGCAGGTGAAGACGCTGGCCAACTTCAAGGGCCTGAAGATGCGCGCGCCCACGCGCCAGACCAACAAGCTGCTGGCCTCGCTGGGTGCCACGCCGGTGGGTATGCCGCTGCCGGCCATCGCCGACGCGGTGAGCAAGGGCACGATCGACGGCTTCCTGCTGCCGTGGGAGGTGATCCCGTCGGTGAAGCTGCACGAGATGGTCAAGTTCCACAGCGAGACCGATCCGTCGCGTCCGGCGTTGTACTCGGCCGTGTTCGTGTTCGCGATGAACCAGGCCAAGTACGACGCGCTGCCGGCCGACCTGAAGAAGGTGATCGACAACAACAGCGGCCCGCAGCTGTCGCAGCAGATCGGCAGGATCTGGGACGACAGCAAGCCCGCCGGCCGCAAGCCCGCCGTCGATCGCGGCAACACCTTCTACACGGTGCCGGCCAGCGAGCTCGACAACTGGGTCAAGGCCTCGGCCCCGCTGTACGACGAGTGGGTGGCCGACATGAACAAGCGCGGGCTGCCCGGCCCGCAGATGCTGAAGGACGCGCGCGACCTGCTCGCCAAGTACGGCAAGCAGTGATCGGGCGCTGAGCCCGGGCCGCCCCCCGCACCCCGGCACGCGCCGGGGTGGCGGGCGTGCACATCCGACGGAGGGAGTTCGTGCTGCGATGGCTCAATCGCGTGGCGTGGCTGTTCGCCATGCTCGGCGGGCTGGTGGCCAGCCTGGTGGCGGTGATGACGGTGGTCTCGATCACCGGCCGCGCGCTGTTCGTCAAGCCGGTGCAAGGCGACGTCGAACTCACCTCGCTGGGCGTGGCGGTGTGCATCTCGCTGTGCCTGCCGTGGTGCCAGCTGCACGGCGCCAACATCATCGTGGACTTCTTCACCCAGCGCATGCCGGTGCGGCGCCAGCGCTGGCTCGACGGCATCGGCGCGCTGCTGCTCGCGGTGATGGTGAGCCTGCTGGCCTGGCGCACCGCGGCCGGCGCCTTCGCGGTCAGCGAGGCCGGCGAGACGACCATGATCCTCGGCCTGCCGCAATGGTGGGTGTACGCCTTCCTCGCGCCCGGTCTCGCGCTCACCGCCGTGGTGGCGGTGGTGCAGGCGGCGCTGCACTTCAGCGGCCGCGATCTGAAGGCGTTGCAGTCATGAGCGCGCCCGGCCGGCCGCGCGCCGCGCGGAGGGCCGTGCGGTGAGCCCCACCGTCGTCGGCCTCCTGATGTTCGCGGCGATGCTGCTGCTGATGGCGCTGCGCGTGCCCATCGCCGCCGCGATGTTCATTCCCGGCGCGGCCGGCTATGCGGTGATGGCCAACGAGACCGCGCTGCTCAACCTGCTGAAGGGCTCGTCGGTCGCGCGGCTGTCGGTCTACGACCTGTCGGTGATTCCGCTGTTCCTGCTGATGGGGCAGTTCGCGACGCAGGGCGGGCTGTCGCGCGCGCTGTTCAAGGCGGCCGCGGCCTTCGTCGGCCACATCCGCGGCGGCCTGGCCATGTCGGCCGTGCTCAGCGCCGCGGCCTTCGGCGCGGTGTGCGGGTCGTCGGTGGCGACGTCGGCCACGATCACGCAGGTCGCGTATCCGCAGATGCGAGCGCACGGCTACCGCGGCCGGCTGTCCACCGCGGCGCTGGCCGCCGGCGGCACCTTGGGCATCCTGATCCCGCCGTCGGTGCCGCTGGTGGTCTACGCCATCCTGACCGAGCAGAACATCGCCAAGCTGTTCGCCGCGGCCTTCGTGCCGGGGCTGCTGGCGGTGCTGGGCTACCTGGCGGTGATCGCGGTGCTGTGCCACCGCCGCCCCGAGCTCGCCACGCCGAGCGAGCCGCTGCCGTGGCGCGACCGCTGGCGGGCCGCGCTCGGCATCTGGCCGATCGTGCTGATCTTCCTCATCGTCTTCGGCGGCATCTACGGCGGCGTCTTCTCGCCCACCGAAGGCGCGGCCGTCGGCGCGATGGGCACGTTCGTGGCCGGCATCGCCAAGCGCGAGCTCACGTTGAAGGCCATGGAACGGTGCTTCGTCGGCGCGGCCGAGACCTCGGCGATGGTGTTCATGATCTTCCTCGGCGCCGACATGATGAACTCGGCGCTGTCGCTGACGCAGATGCCGACCCACCTCGCGACCTGGGTGTCGGGGCTCGACGTGCCGCCGCTGGCCATCGTGGCGGCGGTGCTGCTGTTCTACGTGATCCTCGGCTGCGTGATGGACGAGCTGTCGATGATCCTGCTGACCATTCCGGTGCTGTTCCCGGCCATCATGGGGCTCGACCTGTGGGGCCTCGCGCCCGAGGCGAAGGCGATCTGGTTCGGCATCCTCGTGCTGATGGTCGTGGGCATCGGCCTCATCGCGCCGCCGGTGGGGCTCAACGTGTACGTGGTCAACAGCATCGCCAAGGACGTGCCGATGGTCGAGACCTACAAGGGCGTGGGCGCCTTCCTGGTGAGCGACGCCTTGCGGGTGGCGCTGCTGCTGCTGTTTCCGACGATCGCGCTCGGGCTGGTGGGCTTGCTGTTCAAGTGACGCGCCGGCGCGTAGCATCGACCGCACCCCACCCGCACGACCAACGCTTCGACAGGAGACCGCACATGAAGGCCGGCATCGACCAGGACGCGCTGATCCGCATGTTTTCCGAAGCCACCGCGAAACAGGGCGAGCAGCTGCGCAGCGCCGTCTACCAGACGACCTTGCGCGCGCTGCAGGGCCGCGAGCTGACCCTGCAGAACATCCGCGGCGTGCTCAAGACCGTCACGCAGGCGGCCAGCGCCGGCGCGGCGCAGAACGCCGCCGCGGGCATCGACCCCGAGGACCTGCTGGCCAAGGCGGTCGAAGGCATGGACGACGCGCTGCTGCAGGCGGTGGAGGCCAACCGCGTGGCGCTGCAGCGCCTGGCCGACCAGGGCGCCGACCTGCGCGACAAGCATCTGAAGAAGGCGCTGTCCGACCTCGAGAAGATGGAGGACGCGCTGCTCGACAGCGTCGGCAAGGCGGCCGAAGCGGCAAGCGGCCAGCTCGCCGGCGCGTGGGGCCCCATCCTCGAGAAGATGAAGATGTCGGGCACCGGCACCGGCGCGCAGGCCAGCGCCACCGTCGAGCAGATGAGCCGGCAGATGCGCGACGCGGTGCGCAGCAGCCGTGCCGCCGGACCGCGCGCGCCGCAGGCACTGGCCGAGCGCTACGGCGCGCGGGCCAGCGGGGTGCGGATCGGCATGTCGGACGCGCTGCAGCAGGGGGGTGCGGGGAAGGCGGCGGCTGCGGCGAAGTCGGCGCGGCGGAAGTAGCGGCCGGGGCGCGACGCGCGCCTCGCCAAGCAGAAGGGCCCGCCACTGGCGGGCCCTTCTGCTTGCGGTGACGTGCGCTGCTGACTGGTGCCGGTGAAGAGAGTCGAACTCCCGACCTTCGCATTACGAATGCGCTGCTCTACCAACTGAGCTACACCGGCGGAAGGCGCGCATTATAGCGGCGGCTGTTCAGCCGGCCTCGCGGTGGTAGGCGCTCACGCGCTCGACCTCGTGCTTCGAGCCGAGGATCACGCTCACGCGTTCGTGCAGCTTGCCGGGCACGATGTCGAGGATGCGGTCGCGGCCGTTGGTGGCCGCGCCGCCGGCCTGCTCGACGATGAAGCCCATCGGGTTGGCCTCGTACATCAGGCGCAGCTTGCCGGGCTTGTCGGGCTCGCGCTTGTCCCAGGGGTACATGAAGATGCCGCCGCGGCACAGGATGCGGTGCACGTCGGCCACCATGCTCGCCACCCAGCGCATGTTGAAGTCCTTGCCGCGCGGGCCGTCCTTGCCGGCCAGGCATTCGTCGATGTAGCGCTTCACCGGCGGAGCCCAGTGGCGCATGTTCGACATGTTGATCGCGAACTCCTTCGTGTCCTCGGGGATGCGCACGTTCTCGGCCGTCAGCACCCACGAACCCTGCTCGCGGTCGAGCGTGAACATCGCGACCCCGTCACCCACGGTCAGCACGAGCGTGGTCTGCGGGCCGTAGATGCAGTAGCCGGCGGCGGCCTGCGCATGGCCGGGCTGCAGGAAGTCGGACTCGCTCACGCCGCTGTGGTCGGCCGGCTTGCGCAGCACCGAGAAGATCGTGCCGATGGAGACGTTGACGTCGATGTTGCTCGAGCCGTCGGGCGGGTCGAACAGCAGCAGGTACTCGCCCTGCGGGTAGCGGTCGGGCACGACGTGGATGCCCTCCATCTCCTCGCTGGCCATGGCCGCGAGGTGGCCGCCCCAGTCGTTGGCCTCGACCAGCACCTCGTTGGCGATGACGTCGAGCTTCTTCTGCACCTCGCCCTGCACGTTCTCGCTGCCGGCCGAGCCGAGCACGTCGCCCAGCGCGCCCTTGTTGACCGAGATCGCGATGCGCTTGCAGGCGCGCGCCACCACCTCGATCAGCAGGCGCAGCTGGCCCGGGATGTGGCCGTGCTCGCGCTGCTGCTCGACCAGGTACTGCGTGAGGCTCACTCTCTTGTGCATGATCAGGACTCCAGCGCGCGCGTGACGATCTCGCGCACGTCGTCGGACAGCTCGGTGCGCGCGGCCACGCGCGCCACCGCCTCGCGCGCCGCGCTGCGATAGGGCTCGGCCAGATGGCTCCAGCGGTCCATCACGCGCGCCAGGCGCGCCGCCAGCTGCGGGTTGAGCGCGTCGATCTCGACCACGCGCTCGGCCCAGAACACGTAGCCGGCCGCGTCGGCGCGATGGAACGCGGCCGGGTTGAACATCGTCAGCGAGAACAGCAGGCTGCGCGCGCGGTTCGGGTTCTTCAGCGAGAAGTCGGGGTGGTGCAGCAGGGCCTTCGCGCGCTCGAAGGCGCGGCCGGCCTGCGGCCCCAGCGGCTCGGGCGCGCGCGCCTGCAGCGCGAACCACTTGTCGACCACCAGCGCCTCGTGGCGGAACATCTCGTGGAAGCGCTCCAGCGCCGGCTCGGCCAGCATGGCGTGCGAGTCGACCAGCGCGGCCAGCGCGCCGAAGCGGTCGGTCATGTTGGTCGCGTCCTTCACGCGCTGGTAGGCCCGGCCCTGCCAGACCTCGTCGCCGCGCTCCACCGCGTCGAGCACCAGCATCGCGAGCGCCAGGTTGGCCAGCGCGCGCCGGCCGGACGACAGCGCGTCGGGCGAGTAGCCGCCGCGCACCTGGTGCGCTTCCCACGCCCACTGCCAGTCGTCGCGCAGCGCCGCGGCGAGCTGGCGCTTCATGCGCTCGCGCGCGGCGTGCACCGCCTGCGGGTCGACCGACGTCAGCTGCTCGGCGACGTAGCCCTCCGAGGGCAGGGTGAGCACGAGCTCCTTGAACGCCGCGTCGAGCCCGGGATGGCGCAGCACGCCGCGCATGGCCTCGACCACCGGCGCGTCCAGCAGCGGCTCGCCGCCTTCGCGCGATGCCGCCACCAGGCGCTTGAGCAGCAGGCGCTGGCCTGCTTCCCAGCGGTTGAACGGGTCCTCGTCGTGCGCCAGCAGCACCAGCAGGTCGGCATCGCCCAGGTCGTCGGCGACGTTGACCGGTGCCGAGAAGCCGCGCATCAGCGACGGCACCGGCTCGACGTCGACGCCGACGAAGGTGTGGAAGGCCTTGGTCTCGTCGAGCACCAGCACGCGCGAGGTGCCCTGCGGCGCGGCCTCGCCCTCGAGCTGCAGCGGCAGCGCGCGGCCGTCGCGTCCGACGAGCCCGAGCGCGACCGGAATGACGAACGGCTCCTTGACCGTCTGCCCCGGCGTGGGCGCGCAGTCCTGCTTCAGGCCGAGCGTGTAGGTGCGGCTGGGCGCGTCGTAGCGGCCGTGCACCGTCACGCGCGGCGTGCCGGCCTGCGAGTACCAGCGCTTGAAGGCCTCGAGCCGCGTGGCGAGCGCGCTGCCCGGGTTGGCGTCGGCGATGGCCTGGGCGAAGTCGTCGCAGGTGACGGCCTGGCCGTCGTGGCGCTCGAAGTACAGCTTCAGCCCGCGCGCGAAGCCGTCGCGGCCGACGAGCGTCTGCATCATGCGCACGACCTCGGCGCCCTTCTCGTAGACGGTGGCGGTGTAGAAGTTGTCGATCGCGACGTAGATGTCGGGGCGCACCGGGTGCGCCATCGGGCCGGCGTCCTCGGGGAACTGCATCGTGCGCAGCGCGCGCACGTCCTCGATGCGGCGCACCGCGCGCGCCGACGGCGAGCCGGCCATGTCCTGCGAGAACTCCTGGTCGCGGAAGACCGTGAGGCCTTCCTTCAGCGAGAGCTGGAACCAGTCGCGGCAGGTGACGCGGTTGCCGGTCCAGTTGTGGAAGTACTCGTGGCCGACCACGCTCTCGATCGCCTGGTAGTCGGCGTCGGTCGCGGTCGCCGGGTTCGCGAGGACGTACTTGGTGTTGAAGATGTTCAACCCCTTGTTCTCCATCGCGCCCATGTTGAAGTCCTCGACCGCGACGATCATGAAGCGCTCGAGGTCCAGCGCCAGGCCGAAGCGCGCCTCGTCCCACACGACCGAGGCGATCAGCGAGTTCATCGCGTGCTCGGTCTTGTCGAGGTCGCCGCGGCGCACGTACACCTCGAGCAGGTGGTCGCGGCCCGAGCGCGTGCGCACCTGCTGGCGCCGCGCGACCAGGTCGGCCGCCACCAGCGCGAACAGGTAGCTCGGCTTGGGGTGGGGGTCGTGCCAGGTGGCGTAGTGGCGGTGCTCGTCGACGTCGCCCTGCGCCACGAGGTTGCCGTTGCACAGCAGCACCGGGTACTTGTGGCGATCGGCGCGCAGGGTCACCGTGAAGATCGCCATCACGTCGGGCCGGTCGAGGAAGTAGGTGATGCGGCGGAAGCCCTCGGCCTCGCACTGCGTGAAGAAGCCGCCGCCCGAGGTGTACAGCCCCGACAGCTGCGTGTTCTTCTCGGGCGCGCAGGTGTTGCGGATCTCGAGCGTGAAGGCGTCGGCCGCCGGCGGGTTGTCGATCACCAGCTTGCCGTCGTCGTGGCGGAAGCTCACGCTCTGGCCGTCGGCCAGCACGCGCAGCAGGTTCAGGTCCTCGCCGTGCAGCACGAGCGGCTGGCCGGCCGGCGCGGCCGCGTTGCGCTCGATCGCGAGCTTGCTCGACACGATGGTCTTGGCCGGGTCGAGGTCGAAGGTGAGATCGACGCGGCGGATCCAGTACGCCGGGGCGGCGTAGTCCTCGCGGCGGACGAGCGGGGCGGTGCCTTCGCGCATGATGGTGTCAACTCGAGAAGTCGTGGATGGTCAGGCCGCTGGCTTCGGCGGCGCGCGCGAGCTGGCGGTCGCTCGTGGCGAGCCGGTCGCAGTCGTAGAGCAGCGCGCTGGCGAGGTGCAGCGCGTCGAGCGTGGCCAGCGGCTGGCGCAGCTCGCGCATCAGCCGCGCGGCTTCGTCGAAGGCCGCCGGCTCGAACGGCCGCACCTGCCACAGCGCCGAGGCCATGTCGCGCCCGAACAAGGTGCGCGTGCGGCCGAGATAGCGGCGGTCGAAGTCGCCCTGGCACAGCCGGCGCTGCAGCACCGACTCGAGCTCGGTGATCGTGAGCGGGCTGATGATGAAGTCGTCGTCGTCGCCGGCCACGAACGCGTCGAACGCAGGCGACGTGGCCTCGTTCACGTAGCGCTTGAGCAGCGCGCTGGTGTCGACGTAGACGGCCATCGGACGCCGTCAGCGGCGGTCGCGCTCGTCGCGCAACAGGGCCTCGCTCGGCACGCGCGCCGGCGCCATGCGCGCACGGTGGGCCGCGAGCGACGCCACGTGGCGGCGGCGCGCCGCCGGCAGGATGCGCGCGAGCGGCTCGCCGTTGGACACCAGCACCAGCTCGTGCTCGCGCGCCAGCGTCTCGCGCAGGCGGGGAATCTCGCCGCGCAGTTCGCGCACGTTGATCGTCTTCACCTGTGCCACGCTCCGCTCGAATGTGTCACGGCAGTATACCCGCGGGCCGTCGACGCCCGTCACACGCCCTGCTTCAGGCTGGCCTCGATGAACGCGTCGAGATCGCCGTCCAGCACCTTCTGGGTGTTGCTGATCTCGACGCCGGTGCG
This sequence comes from uncultured Burkholderiaceae bacterium, assembly GCA_964517545.1. Taxonomy (GTDB): domain Bacteria; phylum Pseudomonadota; class Gammaproteobacteria; order Burkholderiales; family Burkholderiaceae_C; genus CAZFET01. Next base: position 5,869 of record CAZFET010000049.1, on the reverse strand, counting down.
CAGGTCCTTGATGCGGCTCTGGTCGAGCACGTAGCTGCGGATCTGGTGGCCCCAGCCGACGTCGGTCTTGCTGTCCTCGAGCTTCTGCTGCTGCTCGCGCTGCTTGCGCATCTCGTGCTCGTACAGCCGCGCGCGCAGCATCTGCCAGGCCTCGTCGCGGTTGCGGTGCTGCGAGCGGTCGTTCTGGCACTGCACGACGATGCCGGTCGGGAGGTGCGTGAGGCGCACCGCCGAGTCGGTCTTGTTGATGTGCTGGCCGCCCGCGCCCGACGCGCGGAAGGTGTCGGTGCGCACGTCGGCCGGGTTGATCTCGATCTCGATCGACTCGTCCACCTCGGGGTAGACGAACACGCTGGCGAACGAGGTGTGGCGCCCGCCCGCGGAGTCGAACGGGCTCTTGCGCACGAGCCGGTGCACGCCGGTCTCGGTGCGCAGATGCCCGAACGCGTGGTCGCCCTCGATCTTGAGGGTCGCGCTCTTGATGCCGGCCACGTCGCCCGGCGACTCCTCCAGCACCTCGGCCTTGAAGCCCTTGCGCTCGCAGTACTTGAGGTACTGGCGCAGCAGCATCTGCGCCCAGTCGCACGCCTCGGTGCCGCCGGCGCCGGCCTGGATGTCGAGGAAGCAGTTCAGCGGGTCGGCCGGGTTGCCGAACATGCGGCGGAACTCGAGCTGCTCGACCGTCTCGCGCAGCTTGTGCGCCTCGGTCTCGATGGCCGCGAGCGACGCGACGTCGCCCTCGGCCTTGACCATCTCGTACAGCTCGGCGTTGTCGGCGAGGTGGCGGCTCAGGTGGTCGATGGTGCCGACCACGGTCTCCAGCGCCTTCTTCTCGCGGCCGAGTTCCTGCGCGCGCTTGGGCTCGTTCCAGACGGCAGGGTTCTCGAGCGCGGCGTTGACTTCGTTCAACCGCAGGGCTTTGCGGTCGTAGTCAAAGATACCCCCGGAGCTGCTCGGTGCGGGCGCTCAGGTCGGCGAGCAGCGTGCCGATCGAGTTGATGCGTTCGATGTCCATGCGGCGGATTTTCTCATGCGAGGGCGCTCAGGCCGCGTCGAGAAAGTCCTCGAGCACCCGCGCCAGCGCCTCGGGCTGGTCGTGGTGCAGCATGTGGCCGGCGTCGGACAAGGTCGCGCGCTGCAGGCGCGGCACCACGGTCAGCCGCGACTCGAAGTCGGCGCGCGGATAGCGCTCGCCCCACCACTTGGCGATGTCGGTGGCCGCGCCCTCGACCCACAGCACGGGCGCCTCGATGCGCTTCCAGCACTCCAGCACTTCCTCCTTGCGGTAGAGCACGGGGTTCGTGCGCTTGTGCGCCGGATCGCCGAGGATGCGCCAGCGGCCGTCGGCGCCGCGCTCGGCCCAGTGCGCGGCAAGCCAGGCAGCGCGCCCGGGCGCGAGGCGCGGGTTGTTCTTCAGCAGCCGCTCGGCCACCTCGTCGAGGCTCGCGTAGTCGCGCAGGCCCTGCGGCGCCTTCAGCTCGTCGAGCCATTGCGCGTAGCGGCGCGGTGCGTGCTGCGGCTTCGTCTCGGGCAGGCCGAAGCCCTCGAGATTGACCAGTCGCCGCACGCGCTGCGGTCGCACGCCGGCGTACAGCATCACCACGTTGCCGCCCATGCTGTGGCCGAGCAGGTCGACCGGAGCATCGGGCGACACCGCGTCGAGCAGCGCGTCGAGGTCGCCCAGGTAGTCGGGGAACCAGTAGGTGTCGGCCGCCGGCGTGTCGGTGCGGCCGAAGCCGCGCCAGTCGAAGGCGATCACGTGGCGATCCGCCGCCAGTGCATCGACCACGAACTGGAACGAGGCGCCCACGTCCATCCAGCCGTGCGCCATCACGAGCGTGGGACGCGCGGGACTCGCGAGCGACCGGTCGCCCCACTCGAGCACATGGTGGCGCAGGCCGCGCACGGTGACGAAGCGATCGACGAACGCGCGGCGCGCGACGGACGACGGGGTGGCCGCGGAGGCAGCGGCGACCGGGGCAGCGGCGACGGGGGCAGCGGTGGGCGGCATGCGCGGCACTGTAGGGCAAGGCCCGCTCGCGCGCTGTCGGCACGGTGACAGAATGGCCCGATGCCGTACCAGCTCCGCCCTGCCGAGCCGCGCGACGTGCCAGCCATCGTCGGCCTGATCCGCGAGCTCGCCGAGTTCGAGAAGCTCACGCACCTGCTCGAGGTCACGCCCGCGTCGCTGCATCCGCACCTGTTCGGCGAACGGCCGGTGGTCGAGTCGTGGGTCGCCGAGACGCACGACGACGGCGCCGGGCGCGTCGTGGCCTTCGCGCTGTTCTTCACCAACTTCTCCACTTTCCTCGGCAAGCCCGGCCTGTACCTCGAGGACCTGTACGTGCAGCCCGCGCACCGCGGCGCCGGCGTGGGCCGCGCGCTGCTGGAACGCCTCGGCGCGCTCGCGGTCGAACGCGGCTGCGGGCGCTTCGAGTGGAGCGTGCTCGACTGGAACGAGAACGCGATCCGCTTCTACGAGAAGATGGGCGCCGCCGTGCTGCCCGACTGGCGCATCTGCCGCGTGACCGGCGCGGCGCTGGAACGATTCCGACGCGAGGCATGAAGAAGAAGTCCGCCGACCGCTACGACGTCCTCCATCGCGGCTTCCGCTGGCACGTGCCGGCGCGATTCAACATCGCCGAGGCGTGCTGCGCGCGCTGGGCGCGCGCCACGCCGCACGCGGTGGCCGTGCGCGCCGAGCAGGAGTCGGGTGTCTGCGTGCTGCACACCTACGTGGAGCTGCAGGCCGAGTCGAACCGGCTCGCCGCCGCGCTGCGCCGTCTCGGCGTGGGCCACGGCGAGCGCGTGGCCATCGTGATGCCGCAGCGCTTCGAGACCGCGGTCGCGCACATGGCCGTCTACCAGCTCGGCGCGGTGGCGATGCCGCTGTCGATGCTGTTCGGCCCCGACGCGCTGGAGTACCGGCTGAACGACAGCGAGGCGCGCGTCGCCATCGCCGACGAGACCTCGATCGCCAACGTGCTGGCCGCGCGCGCGAACTGTCCGCACCTGCGCAAGGTGGTCGCGGTCGGCGGCGCGCTCGGCGCGGCCGACGCCGACTGGCCCGCGCTGCTCGAGCGCGAGACACCCGACACGACCCTGGCCGCCACCTCGGCCGACGACCCGGCCGTGCTCATCTACACCAGCGGCACCACCGGGCCGCCCAAGGGCGCGCTGATCCCGCACCGCGCGCTGATCGGCAACCTCAGCGGCTTCGTGTGCAGCCAGAACTGGTTCCCGCAGCCCGACGCCGTGTTCTGGTCGCCCGCCGACTGGGCCTGGACCGGCGGCCTGATGGACGCGCTGCTGCCCACCTTGTACTTCGGCCGCGAGATCGTCGGCTTCCACGGCCGCTTCGGTGCCGAGCGCGCGTTCGAGCTGATGCAGCGCCACCGCGTCACGCACACCTTCCTGTTCCCCACCGCGCTGAAGGCGATGATGAAGGCCGTACCCGACCCGCGCTCGCGCTACGCGCTGCGGCTGCGCGCCGTCATGAGCGCGGGCGAGGCGGTCGGCGACGCGGTGTTCGCGTATGGCCGCGACGCGCTCGGCGTGCCGGTCAACGAGATGTTCGGCCAGACCGAGATCAACTACGTGGTCGGCAACTGCGCGCGCAGCGTCGACGTCGACGGCCGCGAGCAGCCCGGCTGGCCGGCCAGGCCCGGCAGCATGGGCCGCGCCTACCCCGGGCACCGCGTCGCGGTGATCGACGACGAGGGCCGCGAGTGTCCGCCCGGCACGCCCGGCGACGTGGCCGTGCACCGGCTCGACGTGCACGGCCATCCCGACCCCGTGTTCTTCCTCGGCTACTGGAAGCGCGACGACGCCACGCGCGCCAAGTTCACCGGCGACCCGGCGGCGAGCTGGTGCCGCACCGGCGACACCGCCGTGATGGACGAACAGGGCTACCTCTGGTACCAGGGCCGCAGCGACGACGTGTTCAAGGCCGCCGGCTACCGCATCGGCCCGAGCGAGATCGAGAACTGCCTGGTGAAGCACCCGGCGGTCGCCAACGCCGCCGTCGTGCCGAAGCCCGACCCCGAGCGCGGCGCGCTGGTCAAGGCCTACGTCGTGCTGGCGCCCGGCTTGCGCGGCGACGACGCGCTGGTGCAGCAGCTGCAGCAGCACGTGCGCGGCAAGCTCGCGCCCTACGAGTACCCGAAGGAGATCGAGTTCATCGACGCGCTGCCCATGACCACCACCGGCAAGGTGCAGCGGCGCGTCCTTCGAATGCGTGAGGAGGAGCGGGCGCGGGCGGCGCGCGTCGGCTGAGCGCCGGCGCTCATGGGCAGGCCGACTCGCCGGCGAGGCAGCGCACCGCGCGCACCACGTCGTCGACCGTCGGCACGGCGGCCTGTTCCAGCGGCCACGACGCGGCGGCCGGTCGGTCGGGGCCGCCGAGGCGCAGCACCGGGGACTCGAGCACCTCGAACGCGCGGTCGGCCGCCAGCGCGGCGACCTCGGCGCCCACGCCGGCCAGCCGGTTGGCCTCGTGCACGACCACGAGACGGCGCGTGCGGCGCACCGAGCGGACGATGGACGTCTCGTCCAGCGGCTTGAGCGTGCGCAGGTCGAGCACCTCGGCGTACAGGTCCACCGCCGCCAGCCGCTCGGCGGCCTGCAGGCACACGGCCACGGTCTTGCCGTAGGCGACCAGGGTCACGTCGTGGCCCGGCCGCACGACGGCGGCGCGGCCGATCGGCAGCGGCTCGGCGTGCCCGCTCGACGGCGTGGCCGCCGTCGCGATCGTGACGTCGGCGAACACGGCGACCGGCGCGTCGTCGCGGATCGCGGACTTCAGCAAGCCGCTCAGCTCGGCCGCGTCGCGCGGCATCACCACCTCGAGCCCCGGCGCGTGCACGAGCATCGCCTCCAGGTTGTGGTTGACGTGGCCGCCACCGCAGGCGCCCGCGCCGGTGCGCGCGAGCACCACCAGCGGCAAGGTCCACTGGCCACCGGACACGAAGCCGAGCTTGCCGGCGCCGTTGACGAGCGGGCTCATCGCCTGCAGCAGCTGCGGCGCGTGCGACAGGTCGATCACCGGGCGCAGCCCGGTCGCGGCGGCGCCGAGGGCCGCGCCGACCAGCGC
>CAZFET010000049.1:0-767 GCA_964517545.1 uncultured Burkholderiaceae bacterium | reverse complement strand
AGCGCGGACTCGGCGGCCGGCGCGTGGCGCACGCGCGCCGCGCCGCACTCGGCGGCCAGCGCGGGCCACGGCGCGGACTCGCCGGCCCCGAACAGCACGACGCGGCGATCGCGCCGCATCTCTTCGGCCAGCACGCGGCCGATCACCTCGTCGACGGGCAGCTTCATGGGGACTCCGGGCTCGCTGGAAGGGTCATGCCCGCGCGGGCTCGGCGAGCTCGTGCGGCTCGGGGAAGGGCGAGGACTGCGCGAATTCGACGGCCGCGTCGACGCCGGCCGCGACGCGCTGCTCCATCGCCGAGAGCTCGCCGCGGCTCAGCACGCGCGCGGCCAGCAGCGCGTCGCGCTGGTGCTCGATCGGATCGCGCGACGGCGTGGCGGCGAGCTCGACGAAGTGCGGCCGCCCCGACTCGGCCACCGCGCTGCGCGCCTGACGGATCGCCGCGCGCACGGCCTCGACGTCGTGCCCGTCCAGGCGCAGCGCGGGCAGCTCGTGCGACTCGGCCCACGCGCGGACCGGCGCGTCGAGGCCGGCCTCGCCCTCGCAGACGAACAGCAGCGGCAGCTGCCAGCTCGCGGCGAGCCGCAGCGCCTCGTGGAACACGCCGCCGCAGGCCGCGCTGCCGTCGAACACGACGGCCGTGATGCCCGGCAGCCGCAGGGTCTTCTGCGCGAACGCGACGCCGGGCGCCACCAGCAGGCCGCCACCGGCGACGGCCGGTGCGGGCACCACCCCCAGCTCGCGCACGCCGGCGCTCGCCGCGCCGG
>CAZFET010000048.1:9191-15536 GCA_964517545.1 uncultured Burkholderiaceae bacterium | reverse complement strand
ACTCGTCGGCGAACTCGCGCGTGATGTTGTCGAGCATCAGCACGAAGCCGTTGAGCGCCGTCGCGTCGGCCGGCGCGTCCCCCGCCGCGTCGCCGCCGGCCGCCGCGCCGATCTCGCGCACCGGCGCGAGCTGCACGCGCAGCAACTGGCCGGCCTGCGTCGCGGTGACGAACTGCGCCGACGGATGCGCCGCGCCGCGCGCGAGGCGCTGCTGCACGCTCTCGAGCGCGTGCGCGACGAGCTGCCGGTCGAGCACGGCGTAGATCGAGCGGCCCAGCCCGATCAGCTCGGCGCCGCCCGCGGCCTCGGGCGCATCGGACAGCGCGCGGAACTGCAGCCGCGCGCGGTTGTTGTAGAGCAGGATGCGGCCGTCGAGGTTGCACACCACCACGCTTTGCGTCAGCTCGGCCATCAGCGCGGCCAGCCGCGTCTTCTCCTGCTCGACCTTGCGGCTCGCGTCGCGCACCTGCGCGTGCACGTCGGCGCGCAAGTCGTCGCGCTGCCGCGCGAAGGCGCTGATCGCGGCGGCCAGCGCGCGCGTGCCGCGGCCCGCTTGGGGGTCGGCCGGCAGCTCGCGCGCCGCGTCGGCCGCGAGCAGCGCCTGCGCCTGCTCGGCCAGCCGTTCGGGCGCGAGCACCCAGCGCCGGTACGCGTGGCGCGCGAGCGAGCCGAGCGCGCCGGCCAGCACCAGCCACGCGAGCAGCAGCAGCGCCGCGCGCGGCTCGAGCATCGCCACGAGCGCGGCACGCTCGGGCGGCTCGAGCGTGGCCGCGAAGCCGGCGAGCCCGGCGGCGCCGAGCGCGGCCAGCACCAGCCCCGGCGCGAGCGCCGCGATCAGCTCGCGCCGGTCGAGCTTCACGACCCCGCGCCCCGATCCTGCGCGAGCAGCTCGCGCACGCGTTCGGCGAGCTCGCGCGTCGAGAACGGCTTGGTGACGTAGGCGTCGGCACCGAGCGCCGTGCCCTTGGCGAGGTCGGTGTCGCGGCCCTTGGCGGTGAGCAGCACGACGCGCACGCCGGCGAGCGATTCGTCGGCGCGCACCGCCTGGCACACGTCGAAGCCCGACAGGCCCGGCATCATCACGTCGAGCAGCACGAGGTCGGGCCGCTCGCGGCGGATCGTCTCCAGCGCCTCGCGGCCGTCGCGCGCCACGCTCACCGCGTGGCCCTCGCGCTTCATCAGGAACTCCAGCGACACGACGATGTTGGGCTCGTCGTCGGCGATGAGCACGCGGTAGGTCATGGTGTGGCCTCCTGCTGCCGCCACGGCAACGTGAACACGAAGGTCGCGCCGCGGCCGGGTTCGGACTCCAGCCACAGGCGGCCGCCGAGATGCTCGACGATCCGGCGGCTGATCGGCAAGCCCAGGCCGGTGCCGGCCGGCCGGTGCGCCGCGTCGCCGCCCTGGCGGAACTTCTCGAACACCGCCTGCTGCTGCTCGCGCGGCACGCCGGGGCCGTTGTCGGCGACGGCCACCGTCACGCCGGCGTCGTCGCAGCGCAGGCTCACGCGCACGCGGCCGCCTTCGCGCGGCACGAACTTCGCGGCGTTCGACAGCAGGTTCATCATGACCTGCATCAGGCGGTCGGGGTCGGCGCGCAGCGTGGGCACGTGCGCGGGCGCCTCGAACTCGACCGTGGCGCCGCGCTCGCGGAACATCTCGGCCGTGGTGTGCAGCGCCTGCTCGACCAGCGCGCGCAGGTCGAGATCGACGGCGCGCCACTCGGCGTGACCCGACTCGATCTTCGCCATGTCGAGCACCTGGTTCACGAGCCGGCCCAGGCGTTCGGTCTCGGCCACCACGATGTCGAGGAATTGCCGGCGCTGCGCCTCGTCCATCGCGGGCTCGTCGCGCATCAGCTCGGTCAGCGCGCGGATCGACGTGAGCGGCGTGCGCAGCTCGTGCGTCACCGACGACATGAAGTCGTCCTTCAGGCGGTCCAGGCTCTCCAGCCGCTCGTTGGCCGCGCGCAGCTCGGCCGCCAGCCGCTCGAGCTCCTGCGAGTGCGCGCGCAGGCGCGACGCCTCCTCCACCACGCGCAGCACGTCGTCGATCGCGAGGCGCTCCTCCTCGACCACCGAGGCGACCATCGCGCGCGCCGACGCGCTGCCGATCGCGCCGCCCAGCTGCGTCTCGACCCACTCGACGAGGCGCGCGTCGGCCGGCAGCTCGCGCGCGCTCGCGACGCCGGCGCGCCGCGCGTGCTCGGCGAACAGGCGCTCGGCCGCGTCGCGCCCGACGAACCGCGCGAGCAGCCGCAGCAGGTCTTCGACGCGCGCGCGGCCGCGCCAGAACAGCGGCGCCTGCACGCCCGCGCTCGCGCCGGCCGCCGCGCCGCCGCGGCCGAACACCTCGACGAAGCGCAGCGCCTGCGCCATCTCGTGCGCGCCGGGCGGGCGCGCGAGCGACACCACGACGTACAGCCCGGCGTTGGCCAGCAGGCTCCAGAACAGCGCATGCGTCAGCGGGTCGAGGACCGTCAGCCCGAACAGCTGCTCGGGGCGCAGCCATACGAGGCCGAACGGCCCGCGCTCGACGAAGTCCGCGGCCAGCCAGCCCGACTTCGCGATCGACGGCAGCATCAGCGTGTAGGCCCACAGCGCGAAGCCGGCGGCCAGCCCGGCGAGCGCGCCGTCGCGCGTGCCGCCGCGCCAGTACATGCCGCCCAGCAGCGCCGGCGCGAACTGCGCCACGGCCGCGAAGCTGATGAGCCCGATGCTCACCAGCGCGTAGGCCTCGCCGGCGATGCGGAAGTAGGCGTAGCCCAGCAGCAGCAGCAGCGCGATCACGCCGCGGCGGATGGCCAGCAGCAGCCCGGCCATCTCGTGCACGCCGCCGGCCGCGCGCACGCTGAAGCGCCGCAGGCGCAGCAGCAGCGGCACGACGAGGTCGTTGCAGACCATCGTGGCCACGGCGATGGCCTCGACGATGACCATGCCGGTGGCCGCCGACAGCCCGCCGATGAACGCCGCCAGCGCCAGCGCCTGCTGGCCCGCGGCGAGCGGCAAGGACAGCACGAAGGTCTCGGGGTCGGCGCCGCGCGCGGCCATCAGCCCGCCCAGCGCAATGGGCAGCACGAACAGGTTGATCGCCAGCAGGTACGCGGGGAAGACCCAGGCCGCGCGACGGATGTGGCGCTCGTCGACGTTCTCGACCACCAGCACCTGGAACTGCCGCGGCAGCAGCAGCACCGACAGCATCGACAGCAGCAGCAGCGCGAACCACTGGCTCCACGCGAACGCGCCGTGCTCGCCCAGCCGCAGCAGCGCCGCGAGTTCGGGCTGCGCCGACGCGCGGCCGAACAGGTCCGCCGGGCCGTCGAACAGGCTCCACGTGACGAACACGCCGACGGCCACGAAGGCGACGAGCTTGACCACCGACTCCGCCGCGATGGCCGCGACCATGCCCTCGTGGCGCTCGGTGGCGTCGAGGTGGCGCGTGCCGAAGACCATGGTGAAGCCGGCCAGCGCGAGCGCGATGTACAAGGTGCCGTCGCTCCACCACGGCCCGTGCGCCGCCGCGGCGCCGGGCGCGGCGGTGAGCAGCGCATAGCCGCTCGCGACGGCCTTCAGCTGCAAGGCCATGTACGGCAGGATGCCCACCACCGCGATCAGGGTCACCAGACCGGCCAGCGCGCGGCTCTTGCCGTAGCGGCTGGCGATGAAGTCGGCGATGGAGGTCAGGCGGTACGTGCGCGCGATGCGCACCATCTTGCGCAGCACCATCCACGCCAGCACCATCGCGAGGGTGGGGCCGAGGTAGATCGGCAGGAACCACACGCCCGAGGCCGCGGCGCGGCCGACGCTGCCGAAGTAGGTCCACGCGGTGCAGTACACGCCCATCGACTGCGCGTACACCCAGGCGTTGCCGATGACCGAGCGGCCCGCGGCGGCGCGCCGGTCGGCCCACCACGCCAGCGCGAACAACGCCGCGAGGTACGCGAACGAGGCGCCGATGACCAGCGGGGCCGACAGCATGGCGCGATCTCCGGGACGGCGCGCCTAGCCGTCGTCGTCCGGCCGCGAGCCGATCCAGGCCAGCGCGCCGATCAGCACGGCCCAGCCGGCGAACAGCACCGTCGGCAGCAGCGGCAGGCCGAGCACGCTGCCGCCGGTGTCCCACAGCGCGAGCAGCGGAAAGTTCAGCAGCAGCCAGCCGGCCGCGAACAGCGCGAGCAGGCGTTGCGCGGTGAGGCCCTGGAACATGTGCGTGTCTCCGGTGGCGCGGCGGCGCACCGCGCTGCTGGTCTTGTACCGGCCATTCTGCGGGCGGCGCTTACCGGGGTCTGACGCGGCCGCGGTGCTGGCACAGTAGCGGTCCGCGCACCGCCTGCACCCGATGGACGACTCCCGACCCGACCCCGACACCACCGTCGCCGCCTTGCCCAACGGCGTGCGCGTGGTCGTGCTGCGCCTGCCGCACGTCGGCAGCGCGAGCGTGAGCGTGTTCGTGCGCACCGGCAGCCTGCACGAGAGCCCGAAGCTCAACGGCATCAGCCACGTGGTCGAGCACATGGCCTTCAAGGGCACGGCCACGCGCAGCTGCCAGCAGATCAACCTCGACGCCGAGCGGCTGGGCGCCGAGGTCAACGCGCACACCGACAAGGACCACACCGCGTTCCACATGCGCGGCATGGCGCGCGACGCGGCGCAGTTCGTGCGCATGCTGGCCGACATCGTGCGGCACAGCACCTTCCCCGAGGCCGAGCTCGAGCGCGAGCGGCAGGTCATCCTGCAGGAGCTCACCGAGGAGGAGGACGACCCGCTGTCCGAAGCCTTCCGCCTGTTCGACCGGCTGTGCTTCGGCATGCACCCGGCCGGCCAGCCGGTGATCGGCACGCGCCGCAACATCGAGCGCTTCACGCGCGCCGACCTGCTGGACTACGTGCAGCGCCAGTACGGCGGCGCCAACGTGGTGGTCGGCGTCGCCGGCGACGTGCGGCCCGACGAGATCGTGCGCGTGGCCGAGGCCGCGTTCGGCGACATGCCGCGCGGCGAGCCCAACGCGCTGCACGCGCCGGCCTACGAAGGCGGCGCGCGCACGCGGCGCATGGCCGGCTCGAGCCAGACCCACGTGGTGCTCGGCTGGCCCGTGCCGGGTCTGGCCGACGCTCCCGAGGCCGCGATCGTCGCGGCCACGCTGTTCGGCGAGGGCATGAGCTCGCCGCTGCTGGACCGCGTGCGCGAGCGGCTGGGCCTCGCGTACTACACCGCGTGCTCGGCCGATCTGCTGCCGGTGTGCGGGCAGTTCGTGATCGAGGCCTCGACCTCGCCCGGCCACGTCGGGCCGCTGCTCGCCGAAGTGAAGCACCTGCTGGTCGATCACGCCGGGCACGCCGACTCGGCCGGGCTGCAGCGCGCGCGCAACCAGATCGCGGTGCGCCGGCTGCGCACGCAGGAGCGCCCGCACCGGCGGCTCGAGGAAGCGGCGCAGGACCTGTTCGTGCACGGCCGCGTGCGCTCGCCGGCCGAACTGGCCGCGCGCATCGACGCGGTGAGCGCCGAGGACGTGCGTGCCGCGTTCGAGCGCATGCTCGGCGCGCGCGCCGCCGTGGCGATGGCCGGCGCGGTGCCGCGCGCCGCCAGCCACGCGCTCACGACCTTGCTCGACCGCTGAGCCGGCGCGCGACGGCACGCGCCGGCGACTGCGCGGCGGCCGACCGCCGTCGCCGCTTGCGCTGACGCAAGAGCCGGCCGCGCGATGCGCGCCAGCATTCGCGCATGGTCCGGCGCTCGAGATGGAGGCTGCGCGTGCTGCTGGCCGCCACGGCGGCGCTGCTGGCGGCCGCCGCGTGGCTCGGTCTCGCGTACCGCCGCGAGCTGGCCGCCCACGAGGCGCGCGTGGCCGCCGGCAGCCGGGTCGTCGACACGCGCTGCGGGCCGATCGAGTTCGCCGAAGCGGGCCGTGGCCCGGCGCTGCTGGTGATCCACGGCAGCGGCGGCGGCTTCGACCAGGGGCTCGCGCTCGGTGCCGCGCACGCCGCGCGCGGCTGGCGCGTGATCGCGCCGTCGCGCTTCGGCTACCTGCGCACGCCGATGCCCGACGGCGCGGGCGCCGACGCATCGCCCGCAGCGCAGGCCGACCACCACGCCTGCCTGCTCGACGCGCTGGGCGTGCGCGACGCCGCGCTGATGGGCGTGTCGGCCGGCGCGCTGTCGGCGCTGCAGTTCGCGGCGCGCCACCCGCAGCGCACGCGCGCGCTGGTGCTCGCGGTGCCCGCGGTGTACCGGCCGGGCCTCGTGCCGCCGCCCGCGTGGGCCGAGCGCGCGATGCTCGCGCTGCTGGGCGCCGACCTGCCGTTCTGGCTGGCCGCGCGCTTCGCGCCCGACCTCGTGCGCCGCATCG
>CAZFET010000048.1:4552-9181 GCA_964517545.1 uncultured Burkholderiaceae bacterium | reverse complement strand
CGGCCGACTACGCCGCCGCCGGCGCCGACGCGCTGATCCGCGCCGCCGAGCTGATGGCGCAGATCCAGCCGGTGCCCCGGCGCGCGCGCGGCCTCGCGCACGACACCCTCGCGAGCGCACGCGCCGCGCGCGTGGCGCTGGAGACGATCCGCGCGCCCACCCTGGTGATCGCCGCGCGCAACGACGGCTTCGGGCTGTGGGACGCCGCGCGCTACACCGCCGCGCACATCGCCGGCGCGCGCTTCGTCGGCTTCGACGACGGCGGGCACCTGATGCTCGGACACGAGCGCGAGCGGGCCGACGCGGTGGAGGCGTTCCTGCGCGAGGCGATCATCGTGCCGACCGGACCCGAAGGAGCGTCCCATGCCCGCTGAACTCTTCGGCCTCGACGCCTATGCCCCGCAGGAGATCGCCGCGCGCGTGCAGGCCGTCGGGGTCGGCAAGACGCGGCTGCCGCTGCTGACGCAGGCGCTGCTGGGCATGCTCGCGGGCGCCTTCGTCGGGCTCGGCGCGCTCATGTTCACGCTGGTCGCCAGCGACGCGAGCCTCGGCTTCGCGGCCGCGCGCGTGCTCGGCGGGCTCGTGTTCTCGCTCGGCCTGGTGCTGGTGACGGTGGCCGGCGCGGAACTCTTCACCGGCAACAACCTGATCGCGATGGCGTGGGCGAGCGGCCACGTGAGCACCGGCGCGCTGCTGCGCAACTGGGCGCTGGTGGGCGCGGCCAACTTCGCGGGCGCCGCCGGGCTCGCGCTGCTCGTGTGGCTGTCGGGTCACGCGTCGATGAACGACGGCGCCGTCGGCCGCGCGGTGGTCGGCATCGCGTCGGCGCAGGCCGCGCTGCCGTGGCTCGAGGCCTTCGCGCGCGGCGTGCTGTGCAACGTGCTCGTCTGCATGGCCGTGTGGATGGCCTTCGCCGGCCGCACCGTCACCGACAAGGCGGTGGCCATCGTGTTCCCGATCACCGCCTTCGTCGCCGCCGGCTTCGAGCACTCCATCGCCAACATGTACTTCTTCCCGCTGGCGATGCTGCTCGGCGCGCCGCTCGGCGTCGACGACCTGCTGCGCCACCTGGCGCTGGTGATCGCCGGCAACCTGGTCGGCGGCAGCGTGCTCGTGGCGGGGGTGTACTGGGTGATCTACCTGCGGCCGCAGCGCGGGGCGCCGCCGGGCGCGTGAGTCGCCGCCGCGCACGTCGCTACACCGCCTCGAGCCGGAAGTGCCCGCGCAGGAAGGCGCGCCAGCGCCTGACGATCGCCAGCGCGTCGCGCAGCGGCTCGCGCTCGAGCACGCCCAGCTCCGACGGGCGCACCTCGTTGCCGGCATGGCGGCCTTCGGCGCGCTGGCGCAGCTGGTGCGTCAGGCGCAGGCTCATCAGCAGGTGCAGCGCGTCGAGCACGTCGCGTGCGAGCGCCGCGTCGACGCGGCCGGCGGCCACCAGCGCCTGCAGGCGCGCGGCCGTGCCGCGTTCGCGCACGCGGTACTGCAGCGCGAGCGCGCGCACGCCGTGCACGATCGGGAACACGCCGAGCTTCTTCAGGTCGAGCGGCTGCTCGTCGCGGCGCGTCGTCAGGCGCGTCCACCACGAACCGGGCTCGTCGAACTGGTCGGCCGCGCGCGCGAAGCGCGCGAGAAACGCGTCGTGGTCGGCGGCGAGCGCGTCGAGCTGCGCGCGCGCCGCGTCGAGCAGGGTCGCGTCGCCGGCCACGGCCACCGCGTCGAAGAAGATCGCCAGCCGCATCGGGCCTTCGGGGTCGCTGCCGTGCACCCAGTCGCGCAGGGTGTCGCGAAACGCCGCCAGCGGCTGGCGCCACAGCGGGTTGGTGAGCATGATCCCGCCCGGGCACGGTGGGTAGCCGAAGCCGGCCAGCGCGGCCTCGAAGCGGCGCGCCGCTTCGGCGACGAGCGCGGCGTCGAGCGTGCCGTCGCGCAGCAGCAGCGCGTTGTCCTGGTCGGTCTTGAGAATCTGCTCGCCGCGGCCTTCGCTGCCCATCACCAGCAGGCAGCTCGCGGCCGCCAGTTCCGGCGGCGCGACGAGCGCCCACGCACGCTCGAACAGTCGCGCGTCGAGCTCGCTCACGAGTCGCGCGATGCGCTCGACGCGGATGCCGCCGCCGTGCAGCAGCGCCACCAGGTCGTCGATGCGCGCGGCCGCCGCCTGCAGTTCGTCGAGCCCCGCGGCGCGCTCGATCTGCAGCGCGACCACGTGCGAGTGGTTGGCCACGAGGTTCACCACGTCGAGCTGGCTCAGCACGCCGAGCACTGCCGCGCCTTCGCGCACCAGCACGCGGTGCACGCGGTGGCGCAGCATCAGCAGCAGCGCGTCGAGCAGCTCGTCGTCGGCCTGCACCTCCACCAGCTCGAAGCGCGCCACGTCGCGCACCGCCAGCGCGGCCGGCGGCTCGGGTCGCAGCAGCGCGTCGCGCAGGTCGGTGGTGGTGAAGATGCCGACGCGCGCGCCGTCGCGCACCAGCGCCGCCGTCTGGCCCTGCGCCGCGAGCGCGCGGCACACCGCCACCAGGTCGAGCGCGCCGTCCACCTCCACCGGCTTGCGCAGCACCACGTCGCGCGCGCGGGCGGTGAGCAGCGCGAGGAAGTCGCGCTGCTGGTCGGGGCCGGAGGCGGGCGGCGTCATCGGTGGCGCGTGAACGGGGAACGGGACCGCAGACAGTGTGCCTGCGGTCCCGTCGCGGCGACAGCGCCCGCCGTGCGTCGCGGTCAGTGACCCGACGCGCCGGCCGCGCCGATGCCGGTCTCGGAACGCACCTGCTGCGCGAGGAAGCCGGCCTTGTCTTCGTCGGCGCGCCGGCTCTTGTCGAGCACCGAGAACAGCCAGATGCCGACGAAGCCGATGGTCATCGAGAACAGCGCCGGGCTGGCGTACGGGAACAGCGCCGAGCCCTTCGGGTTGCCGAGCGTGGACTCCCACACCGACGGCGACACGATGGTCAGCCCCACCGACGAGATCAGCCCGAGGAAGCCGCCGATCACCGCGCCGCGCGTGGTGCAGCCCTTCCACAGCACGCTCATCAGCAGCACCGGGAAGTTGGCCGACGCGGCGATGGCGAAGGCGAGGCTCACCATGAACGCGATGTTCTGCTTCTCGAACGCGATGCCCAGCACCACCGCCACGATGCCGAGGGCGACGGTGGTGATGCGCGAGACGCGCAGCTCGGCCGCGCTGTCGGCCTTGCCGCCCTTGATGACGGTGGCGTACAGGTCGTGCGACACGGCCGAGGCGCCCGACAGCGTGAGCCCGGCCACCACCGCGAGGATGGTCGCGAAGGCCACCGCCGAGATGAAGCCGAGGAACACGTTGCCGCCCACCGCGTTGGCCAGGTGCACCGCGGCCATGTTGCCGCCGCCCAGCAGGCCGCCCTTGGCGTCGAGGAACTGCGGGTTGGTGAGCACGAAGGTGATCGCGCCGAAGCCGATGATGAAGGTGAGGATGTAGAAGTAGCCGATCCACGTGGTCGCCCACGCCACCGACTTGCGCGCCTCGCGCGCGTTGGGCACGGTGAAGAAGCGCATCAGGATGTGCGGCAGGCCGGCGGTGCCGAACATCAGCGCCATGCCGAAGCTGATCGCGCTGATCGGGTCCTTGATGAAGCCGCCCGGGCCCATGATCGACAGGCCGTCCTTCGCGGCGGCGTCGGGCGCCTTGCCGGCGGCGCTGGCGATGCCGGTCTTGACTTCCACCGCCTTGGCGAACATCGCCTCGGGGCTGAAGCCGAAGTTCCACAGCACCATGAAGGCCATGAAGGTGGCGCCGCCCAGCAGCAGGATCGCCTTGATGATCTGCACCCACGTGGTGGCCGTCATGCCGCCGAACAGCACGTAGACCATCATCAGGCCGCCGACGATGACCACGGCGATCCAGTACTCCAGGCCGAACAGCAGCTTGATGAGCTGGCCCGCGCCGACCATCTGCGCGATCAGGTAGAAGGCGACGACCACGAGCGTGCCGCTGGCCGCGAACACGCGCACCGGCGTCTGCGCGAAGCGGAAGCTCGCCACGTCGGCGAACGTGAACTTGCCGAGGTTGCGCAGCCGCTCGGCGAGCAGGAAGGTCACGATCGGCCAGCCGACCAGGAAGCCGATCGAGTAGATGAGGCCGTCGAAGCCGCCGACCATCACCGCCGCCGAGATGCCGAGGAACGACGCGGCCGACATGTAGTCGCCCGCGATCGCGAGCCCGTTCTGGAAGCCCGTGATGCCGCCGCCGGCGGTGTAGAAGTCGGCCGCGCTCTTGGTGCGCGAGGCCGCCCACTTGGTGATGTACAGGGTGCCGGCCACGAACACGCCGAACATGCCGATGGCCGTCCAGTTGGTGGCCTGCTTCTGCGCCTGGCCGAGGTCGGCGCCGGCGGCCCAGGCCGCGGCGGCCGCGCCGGCGAGCGCGACGAAGGTGAGGAGGGTGCGGATCATTTCAGGGCCTCGCGGGTGACGGCTTCGGTGAGTTCGTCGAACTCGCGGTTGGCGCGACGCACGTAGATCGCCGTGACGACGATGGTGAAGACGATGACGCCCAGGCCGATCGGCATGCCGACCGTGGTGACGCCGGCGCCCAGCGGCTGCGACAGCAGCGGCTTGCCGAACGCCACCAGCAGGATGAAGCCGTAGTACACGATC
>CAZFET010000048.1:0-4542 GCA_964517545.1 uncultured Burkholderiaceae bacterium | reverse complement strand
GCATCAGGACCGTGAGGGTCCAGCCGAAGCTCGAGCGCCGCGCCTTCAGCTCCTGGTACTTCGGGTTCGCGGCGATGCGCCGCACGATGTCGGGGTCCATGTCGTCTCCTCCACCACGAGCGTGGTGACTGCGATGATGGTCGCTGCTGGCGCTGACCCCCCTCTGACGTGAAGCCAACCGGGGCTTACAGCGCGGCGCAGTCCCGGGCGCACGGCCCGCGACGATGTCGCGCAGGCGTCAGCACGCGCAAGCGTCAAAACGTCCAGCGGTCAACTCGTTCGGCCGTCAGATCGTACGGCGCGCGGTGCCGATCGGCAATGCGGCGGCGGCGTCCCACGCGCCGCCGGCGAACCACGGGTCGCCGCGCAGCGCGGCGGCGAGCATCGGCAGCGAGTCGAAGCCCCAGAGCAGCCGGCCGTCGGCCTCGAAGGTCGGCACGCCGAACACGCCGCGCGCGATCGCCGCGTCGGTGGCTTCGCGCAGCAGGCGCTTCGCGTCGTCGCCGGCCGGATCGCGCGCGGGCCGCAGCGCCTGCGCGAGCGCGGCGAGGCGCTGCGGATCGTCGGCGTGCGCGCCGCCGCGCCACACGTGGTGCAGCACGCGCTCGCACGCGCGCCGGCCCGGCGTCATGCCCTCGGGCGCGCCGGCCCACAGCAGGCGCAGCAGCGGCAGCGGATTGAACGGGTGCGCCGCGGGCAGGTGCAGCTCGATGCCGTGCACGTGCGCCATCCACGCGATCTGGCGGTAGGTCCAGTCGCGCTTCGGGCCGATCTCGGCCGGGCCCTTCTGGCCGTGATGCTTCAGCAGGCCGGCGAACAGCACCGGCCGGTACTCGACCTCGACCGACAGCCCTTCGAGCGCCTGCGGCAGCTGCTCGAACGCGAGGTACGCGTACGGCGAGACCGGATCGAGCCAGAAGACGACGTGCTTCATCGTGCAGCTCCTGCCACACCCGCGGCCGGCGCCGGGGCGTGCGACGGCGCGGCCTGCAGGCGGCGCTGCTCGATCAGCCGCCAGACGGCGCGCTTGCCGTCGTCGTCGAGCGAACCCCACGCGGCGATCTCGTCGATCGTGCGCAGGCAGCCCGCGCACCAGCCGCTGGCCGCGTCCATGCGGCAGACGTTGATGCACGGGCTCGGCACGGTGCTCGCGGAGGCAGCGGTGCGGGACATGGCGATCGCGGCCCGCGACCCAGGCCCGCACCACGTCGACCACCGGCGCGCCGGTCAGGCGCTGCAGGTCGGCCGGCGCGAGGCGGAACACGCCGTTCGGATGACCGGCCGCGGCCCAGATCTCGCCGAAGCGCAACAGCTGGTCGTCGATCAGCACCACCGGCTCGGTCGCGTGGCCGACCGGCGCCACGCCGCCGATCGAGAAGCCGGTGCGCTCCTTGACGAACGCGGCATCGGCGCGGCCGATGGCGCCCACGCGCGCGGCAACCTTGCGCTCGTCGACGCGCTTGTCGCCCGAGGTCACCACCAGCACGGCGGCGTCGTCTTCGCGGCGGCGGAAGATCACGCTCTTGGCGATCTGGCCCACCACCACGCCGAGCGCGTCGGCGGCTTCCTGCGAGGTGCGCGCGGCGACGTCGAGCCACAGCGGCGCGTGCGGATGGCCGTGCTCGGCGAGCCAGCGGGCGACGCGGCGGAATCCTTCGGGTCGGGTGTCGAGATCCATCGTGTGTGTCATGCGCAGCGGATCGGCGGGTCAGTGCCGGCGCTTGGCCAGCACCGCGCGCGCGACGCGCGACACGGGAGGCCGGCCGAGCCGTTCGGAGATGAAGGCGCCGGCGTCGATCAGCCGGTCGAGGTCGATGCCGGTCTCGATGCCCAGGCCGTGCAGCAGGAACACCACGTCCTCGGTCGCGACGTTGCCGGTGGCGCCCTTCGCGTACGGGCAGCCGCCGAGTCCCGCGACGCTCGCGTCGAAGCCGTGCACGCCCATCTCGAGGCAGGCGTACACGTTGGCCAGCGCCTGGCCGTAGGTGTCGTGGAAATGACCGCTCACCTCGGCCAGCGGGTAGTGCTTCAGCGCGCGTTCCATCGCGGCCTGCACGCGCCGCGGCGTGCCGACGCCGATGGTGTCGGCCACGCCGACGTGCTGCACGCCGATCTCCTTCATCAGCCGCGCGACGAGCTCGACGCGGTCGGGGTGGATGTCGCCTTCGTACGGGCAGCCCAGCGCGCAGCTGATCGCGCCGCGCACCTTGAGGCCAGCTGCGCGCGCGGCCTTCACCACCGGCGCGAAGCGCTCGATCGACTCGGCGATCGAGCAGTTGATGTTGCGCTGGCTGAAGGCCTCGCTCGCCGCGCCGAACACCACCACCTCGTGCGGCCGCGTCGGCAGCGCGGCCTCGAGGCCCTTGGTGTTCGGCACCAGCACCGAGTAGCGCACGCCGCCGCGGCGCTCGAGGCCGGCCATCACCTCGGCGTTGTCGGCCATCTGCGGCACCCACTTCGGGCTGACGAAGCTGGTGACCTCGATCTCGCGCAGGCCCGCGTCCTGCAGCCGGTGCACGAGCGCGATCTTGTCGGCCGCGGCGACCGGCTGCTTCTCGTTCTGCAGTCCGTCGCGAGGACCCACTTCGACGATGGTGACGCGGTTCGGAAGCATGACTTTGTTCTCGCTTCGTGCAGGGTGCGCCCGATTATCGCGAGCGAGCAGCGGCCCACCGATCGCGGGGTCTCACCCGCTCGCGGGATGGTGCACGGCGCACGCCCGAACCATCCTTCGCGCATCCGCTGGAGTACCGACGATGGACAGCCGCCTGCGCACCGCCACCCGCATCCACTACCTGCTGGCCCGCCAGCTCGGCGAGGGCATCGACATCGGCGCCATGCTCAAGCGCGACGACTATGCGCGCGAGGTGCTGTTCGTGTGCGAGGCGTCCGACGATCCCGAACTGCACCGCCTGGCCGCGCAGTTCCGCAGCGCGCCGCAGCTCGACGCCACGCTGGCGCAGCGCCCGCTCGCGGCGCACACCGCCGCCGCGCCGCTGGACACCTCGTGGGGCCGCGACAGCAGCGGCTTCGGCGTGTCGCGCCCGCCGATGGGCGATGTCGCCGCGGGCGCGCGCGCCACGCCGCGCCGCGACGTGCGCTGGTACCAGCCGTCGACCTGGTTCGCCAACCTCGACTCCTGATCGCAGCGGGCGCCGCACCGCGCGCTCCTCCGCCTCCGGCCTCACCCGTCCGCCAGCCTCAGCAGCTCGCCGCCCTCGGCGACCTGGTCGCCGACCGCGTGCAGCACCTCGGTGACCACGCCGTCGCGCGGCGACGCGATGGTGTGCTCCATCTTCATCGCCTCCATCA
Source organism: uncultured Burkholderiaceae bacterium (assembly GCA_964517545.1). GTDB lineage: Bacteria > Pseudomonadota > Gammaproteobacteria > Burkholderiales > Burkholderiaceae_C > CAZFET01. The sequence goes on along the minus strand of CAZFET010000048.1, from coordinate 1,230 downwards.
CGGCCAGCGGCTGGCCCTTGACCACCTTGTCGCCGGCGCGCGCCATCAGCGCGATCAGCTTGCCGGGCATCGGCGCGGTGAGGCGGCCACCCTCGCCGGCGGCGTCGCCGGCATGCGCGATGACGTCGATCTCCTGCAGCTGCGCCGAGCCCGACGCGCCGAACACCGCCACGCGCTCGCCGACCGCGTAGACCGCGAGCCGGTGACGCTCGTCGTCGAGCATCACGTCGTGGCGCTCCGTGCCGTCGCTGTGCACCTCGAACGCCTGCGCGCGGCCCGCGACGTGCAGGGTCATGCCGCCGCCGTGCCGGCGCTCCAGCAGCACCGAATGGTGAGTGCCCTCGTGCTCCAGCTCGAAGCGGCGGCGCGCGGCGCCGTACATGCGCCAGCCGTCGCGGCGCGACCACGGATCGGCGTCCTCCTGCGCGCGCTCCAGCGCCAGCGCGTGAGCCACCACGCCGGCCGCGGCCACCGCCAGCGGCAGGCCGGGCTGCCCGAACAGCACGGCGCGCTCGCGCTCGATGAGCGCCGTGTCGAGATCGGCCTGCGCGAACGAGCGCGTGGCCGCGCAGCGGCGCAGGAAGGCGACGTTCGTCTGCAGTCCGAGGATGTGCGTGGCGGCGAGCGCCGCGTCCAGCCGCGCCAGCGCCTGCTCGCGCGTGGCGCCCCACACGATGAGCTTGGCGATCATCGAGTCGTAGAACGGGCTGATCGCGTCGCCCTCGCGCACGCCGGCGTCGATGCGCACCGGCGCCGGCTCGTGCAGCGGCTCGGCGTCGGCGTTGCGCGCGAACGCCACGTGCGCCGGCCAGCGCGCCACGTGCAGGGTGCCGGTGGCCGGCAGGAACTGCGCGTCGGGGTTCTCGGCGCAGATGCGCGCCTCGATCGCGTGGCCGTGGATCTTCAGCTGCTCATGCGTGAGCGGCAGCGGCTCGCCGGCGGCCACGCGCAGCTGCCACTCGACGAGGTCCTGCCCGGTGATCGCCTCGGTGACCGGGTGCTCGACCTGCAGGCGCGTGTTCATCTCCATGAAGTAGAAGCGCCAGTCGTCCGGCGCGAGCTGCTCGACGATGAACTCCACCGTGCCCGCGCCGACGTAGCCCACCGCCCTGGCCGCCGCCACCGCGGCCTCGCCCATCTGCCGCCGCCGCTCGGGCGTCATGCCGGGCGCGGGCGCCTCCTCCAGCACCTTCTGGTGGCGGCGCTGCACCGAGCAGTCGCGCTCGAACA
>CAZFET010000047.1:9020-15648 GCA_964517545.1 uncultured Burkholderiaceae bacterium | reverse complement strand
CCGCCCTGTTCATGGGCTTCCTGGGCATCGTGCAGAACGACATCAAGCGCGTGGTCGCGTACTCGACCCTGAGCCAGCTCGGCTACATGACGGTGGCGCTCGGCGTGTCGGCGTACTCGGTGGGCGTGTTCCACCTGATGACGCACGCGTTCTTCAAGGCGCTGCTGTTCCTGGCGGCCGGCTCGGTGATCATCGGCATGCACCACGACCAGGACATCCGCAACATGGGCGGCCTGCGCAAGTACATGCCCATCACGTGGATCACGTCGCTGCTGGGCTCGCTGGCGCTGATCGGCACGCCGCTGTTCGCGGGCTTCTACTCGAAGGACAGCATCATCGAAGCCGTGCACGCGTCGAACCTGGCCGGCTCGGGCTTCGCGTACTTCGCGGTCGTGGCCGGCGTGTTCGTGACCGCGTTCTACTCGTTCCGCATGTACTTCCTCGTCTTCCACGGCGAGGAGCGCTTCCGCCACAAGCCGCATCCGCCGGCCGACGACCACGGGCACCACGACGACGAGCACCACGAGCCGCACGAGAGCCCGTGGGTGGTGATCGGCCCGCTGATCCTGCTGGCCGCGCCGTCGGTGTTCATCGGCTTCCTGACCATCGGGCCGATGCTGCACGGCGACTTCTTCAAGGACTCGATCTTCGTCGACGCGGCCCGTCATCCCGCGATGCAGACCCTGAGCGCGAACTTCCACGGCGCCGCCGCGATGGCGCTGCACGCGCTGCAGACCTTGCCGTTCTGGCTGGCCGTGGCCGGCGTGGTCGCGGCGTGGTGGTTCTACCTGAAGCAGCCGTCGATCCCGGCGGCCATCAAGGCGCGCTTCGGCTTCCTGTACCGCGTGCTCGACAACAAGTACTACATGGACTGGATCAACGAGCACGTGCTCGCCGCGGGCGCGCGGCTGGTGGGCCGCGGCCTGTGGAAGGGCGGCGACGCGGCGCTGATCGACGGCGTGCTCATCGACGGCTCGGCGCGCGCGGTCGGCGGCATCGCGTCGCTCGTGCGGCTCGTGCAGTCGGGCTACCTCTACTGGTACGCGCTGGTGATGATCCTCGGCGTCATCGGCCTGATGACCTGGCAGCTCTGGCCCTACCTGAGCACCTTCGGCGGACGCTGACCAGAACAAGAATCGGAGAACGGGAATGGGTCTTCTGAGCGTGGCCATCTGGCTGCCGATCGTCGCCGGCGCGCTGCTGCTGGCGATCGGCCGCGACGAGCACGCCGACACCGTGCGCTGGACGGCGCTGGGCGCCGCGATCGCCGGCTTCGCCGTGACGGTGCCGCTGGTGACCGGCTTCGACACCTCGACCGCGGCGATGCAGTTCGTCGAGAACCTGCCGTGGATCGAGCGCTTCAACGTGCGCTACCACCTCGGCGTCGACGGCCTGTCGGTGTGGTTCGTCCTGCTCACCGCCTTCATCACCATCATCGTGGTGATCTCGGCGTGGGAGGTGATCACCGAGCGCGTCAACCAGTACATGGGCGCGTTCCTGATCCTGTCGGGCCTGATGGTCGGCGTGTTCAGCGCGCTCGACGGGCTGCTGTTCTACGTGTTCTTCGAGGCGACCCTGATCCCGATGTACATCATCATCGGCGTGTGGGGCGGACCGCGGCGCGTGTACGCCGCGTTCAAGTTCTTCCTGTACACCCTGGCCGGCTCGCTGCTGATGCTGATCGCGCTGGTGTACCTGTACTACAAGTCCGGCGGCAGCTTCCAGATCCTCGACTGGCACAAGCTGCCGCTGCCGATGTCGGCACAGGCGCTGTTGTTCTTCGCCTTCTTCGCCGCCTTCGCGGTGAAGGTGCCGATGTGGCCGGTGCACACCTGGCTGCCCGACGCGCACGTCGAGGCGCCCACCGGCGGCTCGGTCGTGCTGGCGGCCATCATGCTGAAGCTGGGGGCGTACGGCTTCCTGCGCTTCTCGATGCCGATCGCGCCCGACGCGTCGCGCGAGTACGCGTGGTTCATCATCGCGCTGTCGCTGATCGCGATCGTCTACATCGGGCTGGTGGCGCTGGTGCAGCAGGACATGAAGAAGCTGATCGCGTACTCGTCGGTCGCGCACATGGGCTTCGTGACCCTCGGCTTCTTCGTCTTCAACGACCTCGCGGTGGCCGGCGGCATCGTGCAGATGATCAGCCACGGCTTCGTCTCGGGCGCCATGTTCCTGTGCATCGGCGTGCTGTACGACCGCGTGCACTCGCGCGAGATCGCGGCCTACGGCGGCGTGGTCAACACGATGCCGAAGTTCGCCGCGCTGGCCGTCTTCTTCGCCATGGCCAACTGCGGCCTGCCGGGCACCGGCGGCTTCGTCGGTGAGTGGATGGTGATCCTCGGCACCGTGAAGACGAACTTCTGGATCGCCGCGCTGGCCGCCACCACGCTCGTGTTCGGCGCGGCCTACACCTTGTGGATGGTCAAGCGCGTGTACTTCGGCGCCGTGGCCAACGACGACGTGAAGGCGCTGGCCGACGTGAACGCGCGCGAGTTCACGATGCTCGCGCTGCTGGCGCTGGCCGTGCTGTGGATGGGCGTGTACCCGAAGCCGTTCACCGACGTGATGAACGTGTCGGTGACCGAGCTGCTGCGCCACGTGGCCGTGTCCAAGCTGAACTGAGGCCCGCGCGATGAACGACACCATGAACTGGCTCGCCGTCTACCCGGAGATCCTGCTGCTAGGCATGGCCTGCGTGGTCGCGCTGGTCGACCTGTTCGTCACCGACCCGCAGCGTCGCCCGACCTACTGGCTCACGCAGGCCTCGATTGCCGCGGTGGCGGCGCTGCACCTCGCGTACTTCGAGGGCGGCTTCACGCTCTACGGCATGCAGGGCATGGTGGTCACCGACCCGCTGGGCCACCTGCTCGGCTTCTTCGCCTGCATCGCGACCATGGTCACCCTGGTCTACGCGCGGCCGTACATCGGCTCGCGCGACATGCTCAAGGGGGAGTTCTTCACGCTCACGCTGTTCTCGCTGCTCGGCATCTCGGTCATGCTGTCGGCGAACAACTTCCTCGTCGTCTATCTCGGCCTCGAGCTGATGAGCCTGTCGCTGTACGCGCTGACCGCGCTGCGTCGCGATCACGGCCCGTCGACCGAGGCGGCGATGAAGTACTTCGTGCTCGGCGCGCTGGCCAGCGGCTTCCTGCTGTACGGCCTGTCGATGATGTACGGCGCGACCGGTTCGCTCGATCTGGCCGAGGTGTTCAAGGCCATCGGCACCGGGCAGATCAACAAGCAGGTGCTGATCATCGGCATCGTGTTCGTGGTCGCCGGCCTCGGCTTCAAGCTCGGCGCGGTGCCGTTCCACATGTGGGTGCCCGACGTCTACCAGGGCGCGCCCACGGCCGTCACCCTGCTCATCGCCGGCGCGCCCAAGCTGGCGGCTTTCGCCATCACGATCCGGCTGCTGGTCGAGGGCATGCTGGGCCTGGCCGTCGACTGGCAGCAGATGCTCGTCGTGCTGTCGGTCGGCTCGATGGTGATCGGCAACCTCGCCGCCATCGCGCAGACCAACCTCAAGCGCATGCTGGCGTACTCGACCATCGCGCACATGGGCTTCATGCTGCTCGGCCTGACCTCGGGCGTGGTCAACGGCAACACCTTGTCGGCGGCCAACGCCTACAGCTCGGCGATGTTCTATGTCGTGACCTTCGTGCTCACGACGCTCGGCACCTTCGGGCTCGTGCTGCTGCTCGCGCGCCAGGGCTTCGAGGCCGAGGAGATCTCCGACTTCGCCGGGCTGGCCAGGCGCAGCCCCTGGCTGGCCGGCGTGATGGCGATCTTCATGTTCTCGCTGGCCGGCGTGCCGCCGACGGTGGGCTTCTACGCGAAGCTGGCGGTGCTGCAGGCGCTGGTGTCCACCAACGTGGCCGGCTACATCTGGCTGGCGGTGGTGGCCGTGCTGCTGTCGCTGATCGGCGCCTACTACTACGTGCGCCTGGTGAAGGTGATGTACTTCGACGAGCCGGTCGACACCACGCCCGTGCACGCGGCCCGTGACGTGCGCGCCGTGCTGTCGCTCAACGGCGTGGCCGTGCTGCTGTTCGGCATCCTGCCCGGCGGCCTGATGGCGATGTGCGCGCAGGCGATCGTGCGCGCGCTGGCGAGCTGAGCGCCGCCGCGCACGCCCGGGCCCGCATCGATGGAGTCGTCCGCCGCCGTCTGGCTGGTGCTGCTGGTCGCGGCGGTGGCCGCGAACCTGCCCTTCGTCAACGAGCGGCTGTTCGTGGTCGGCCCGAAGCGTGCGCCCAAGGCGCTCGGCTGGCGCGTGCTCGAGCTGCTGGTGCTGGCGGCGCTGACCCTCGGGCTCGGCGTGCTGCTCGAGCAGCGCGAAGGCCAGCGCCATCCGCAGGGCTGGGAGTTCTACGCCGCGGCGCTGTGCCTGTTCCTGACCCTCGCGTTCCCCGGCTTCGTGTGGCGCTACCTGCGCCGGCGGCGCGACTGATCCCGACATGAACGATCGCCCCGACGACGATCACCTCGTCGAACGACGCGTCGCGTCGAGCACCGTGTACCGGGGCCGCTTCTTCGAGCTGCGGCTCGACCACGTCGCGCTGCCCGGCGGCGCGCAGGCCACGCGCGAGTACATCGTGCATCCCGGCGCGGTGATGGTGGTGCCGCTGGCCGACGACGGCCGGCTGGTCATGGAGCGCCAGTTCCGCTACCCGGTCGGGCGCGTGATGCTCGAGTTCCCGGCCGGCAAGCTCGACCCGGGCGAGTCGCCGTTCGACTGCATCGTGCGCGAGCTGGCCGAGGAGACCGGCTACCGCGCCGCCGAGTGGGCGCGCGCCGGCCTGCTGAACAACGCCATCGCGTACTCCACCGAAGGCATCGAGGTCTGGTTCGCGCGCGGCCTGCGGCCCGGCCCGGCCCGCCTCGACCACGGCGAGCACCTCGACGTGGTGCTGGTCGAGCAGGCCGAGCTCGAGGCCGGCGTGCGCGACGGCCACGTCACCGACGCCAAGACCCTGATCGGGCTGCTGTGGCTGCAGCAGTGGCGCGCCGGCCGCTGGCCCCTGAGCTGGCGGCCCGCACCCTGAGGCGGCGCCGCGGATAATCGCGGCATGAAGGTGCTGGACCTGCGCTGCGCGCACGATCACCGCTTCGAGGGCTGGTTCGCCGACGACGCCGACTTCGCGTCGCAGCGCGAGCGCGGCCTGCTCGAATGCCCGGTGTGCGCCGACCGGTCGGTCGAGCGGCTGCCCAGCGCGCCACGCCTGAACCTCTCGCACTCGTCCGCGCCGGCGCAGACCGTCACGCGCGCCGAGGACCTGCAGTCGCTGTGGCTGCGCGCCGTGCGCCACGTGCTGCAGAACACCGAAGACGTCGGCGAGCGGTTCGCCGAGGAAGCCCGCCGCATCCACTACGGCGAGGCCGAGAACCGCGGCATCCGCGGCCGCGCCACCCCCGAGGAAACCGAGGCGCTGGCCGAGGAGGGCATCGAGGTGGTGCCGCTGCCGCTGCCCGAGGCGCTGAAGAACCCGCTGCAGTAGGCGGCCCGGCCGACGGCCACGGCTACAGCAGCCGGCCCGGGTTGAGCAGCCCCTGCGGGTCGAGCGCCTGCTTGATGGCACGCATCATCGACAGCGCCACCGGCGGCTTGCGTCGCGCGAGTTCGTCGCGCTTGAGCGCGCCGATGCCGTGCTCGGCGGAGATGGAGCCGCCGTGGGCCACCACCGCGTCGTAGACGACGGCGTTGACCGCCGCCTCGTGCTCGCGCAGGAAGTCCGCCGGCGCCACACCTTCGGGCGCCTGCAGGTTGTAGTGCAGGTTGCCGTCGCCGAGGTGGCCGAAGTTCACCAGCCGCGAGCCCGGGAAGGCGCGCGCCAGCGCCGCGTCGGTCGCGTCGCAGAACGCGGCGATGCGCGACACCGGCAGCGCGATGTCGTGCTTGATGTTCGGCCCTTCCTCGGCCTGCGCCAGCGGGATCGCCTCGCGCAGGTGCCACATCGTCCGCGACTGCTCGATCGACTCGGCCACGGCCGCGTCGTCGACGAGGCCGCGCTCCAGCGCCGTCTCGAGCAGGGCCTCCAGCACGCCGCGCGCGTGCGCCGCGCTCTCCGCGTCCGACAGCTCCAGCAGCACCGTCCACGGTGCGGGCGCGAGGGGCTGGCGCAGCTGCGGCAGGTGGCGGCGCACCAGCGCCAGCGAGAAGCCGTTCATCGCCTCGAAGCCGGTGAGCGTCGGCCCGGCGCGTTCGCGCGCCAGCGCCAGCAGCGCCACGCAACGCGGCAGCGACGCGCAGGCGGCCAGCGCCGTCATGGTGGCGGCCGGCAGCGGAAAGAGCTTCAGGGTCGCGGCGGTGATGACGCCCAGCGTGCCCTCGCTGCCGATGAACAACTGGCGCAGGTCCAGCCCCGTGTTGTTCTTCTCCAGCGCGCCGTTGAGTTCCAGCACGTCACCCGACGCGGTCACCACCTGCAGGCCCAGCACCCAATGGCGCGTGAGCCCGAAGCGGATGACGCGCACCCCGCCCGCGTTGGTGGCGATGTTCCCCCCGACGTGACTGCTGCCCTTGCTGGCAAAGTCCACCGGCCAGGTGAGCCCCGCCTCCGCGCAGTGGTGGTGCACCGCCTCCGTCACCGCGCCCGCCTGCACGCGCACCGTCATGCCCAGCGTG
>CAZFET010000047.1:8387-9010 GCA_964517545.1 uncultured Burkholderiaceae bacterium | reverse complement strand
TGCCCTCGCTGCCGATGAACAGATCGCGCAGGTCGTAGCCGGTGTTGTCCTTGCGCAGCCCGCCGAGGCCGTCCCACACCTCGCCCTGCGCGGTGACGACCTCGAGCCCGAGGCACAGCTCGCGCGCGTTGCCGTAGCGCAGCACCTGCGTGCCGCCGGCGTTGGTGGCCAGGTTGCCGCCGATCGTGCAGCTGCCCTCGGCCGCGAGGCTGAGCGGGAACAGCAGCCCGGCGTCGCGCGCCGCCTGCTGCACCGCCTGCAGCACGCAGCCGGCCTCGACCGTCATCGCCAGGTTGTCGGTGTCGATCGCGCGCACGCGGTTCAGTCGCGTGGTCGACAGCAGCACCTGCGTGCCGCTCGCATCCGGCACCGAGGCGCCGACGAGTCCGGTGTTGCCGCCTTGCGGCACCAGCGCCGTGCCGTGCGCCGCGCACAGACGGACCACCGCGGCCACCTCGGCCGTGCTCGCCGGCCGCACGACGGCGAGCGCGCGGCCGCGGTAGCGCTTGCGCCAGTCGGTCTCCCAGGCGGCGAGGTCGCCGTCGCCCAGCACGTGTGCCGCGCCGACCGCGCCGCGAAGCGCGTCGAGCAGGGCGGTCATGCCGCGCGGGCCTGCGCCGCGC
>CAZFET010000047.1:0-8377 GCA_964517545.1 uncultured Burkholderiaceae bacterium | reverse complement strand
ACGTGCATCACGCAGGCGGCGAACAGCATCAGGCACAGCACGATCTCGGCGATCGCGAGCGGCACTTCGAGGCCGCGGCCGCTGGTGGCGCGCACCATGCCTTCGGCGAAGTACAGCCACACGAGCAGGCTCACCCAGCGGTACGTGTAGAGCCTGTCCTTCAGCAGCCCCGCGAGCGGGATCGCCAGCGGCAGCACCTTGAGCGCCAGGGTGCCCTGGCCGGTCGGCGCGAGCCACAGCTCCCACGCGAGGCCGAGCACGATCAGCCCGAGCACGCCGGTCACCGCGAGCGCGCGGCTCGTCCGCAAGGCGGGCGACGCGACCGACGCCGGCGGCGGCGCCGGGCTCGCGGCCGTGCGCGCGGCAACGGAAGCTTCGGTCGCGGACGGCTCGGCCATGGCTGGCATCATAGCCAGATGAACCTTCCGCAGACCCTGCGCGAGAGCTGGAGCGAGCGCGTCGCCGGGTTGCTGCAGACCCTGCAGCACTGGCCGTGGCTCGACACCCTGCGCACCCTGCGCCAGCGATTCCGCGAGGACCGCCTCGGCCTCACCGCGAGCAGCCTGACCTTCACCACCACCATCGCGCTCGTGCCGCTGGTGACGGTGATGCTCGCGGTGTTCAGCGCGTTCCCGATGTTCGCGTCGTTCCAGGGTGCGCTCGAGAAGTACTTCCTGCAGAGCCTCGTGCCCGACAACATCGCGCGTCCGGTGATGCAGGCGCTGACGCAGTTCGCCGCCAAGGCCAACCGGCTGGGCACCGCCGGCCTCGTGGTGCTCGTGCTCACGGCGCTGGCGATGATGCTGACGATCGACCGCGCGCTCAACGCGATCTGGCGCGTGCGCACGCCGCGGCCCATCGCGCAGCGCGTGCTGGTGTACTGGGCGGCGCTCACGCTCGGTCCGCTGCTGCTGGGCGTGAGCCTCACGCTCACGTCGTACGCCATCTCGGCCTCGCGCGGCATCGTCGGGGCGCTGCCCGGCGGCGTGAGCCTGCTGCTCAACCTGCTCGAGTTCGGGCTGCTGGCCGCCGCGATGGCCGGGCTCTTCCACTACGTGCCGAACACGCACGTGCGCTGGCGCCACGCCATCGCCGGCGGGCTGTTCGTGTCGGCCGGCTTCGAGGTCGCGAAGAAGCTGCTGGGCTGGTACGTGGCCTCGGTGCCGACCTACGCCACGGTGTACGGCGCCTTCGCCACGGTGCCGATCTTCCTGGTGTGGATCTACTGCGGCTGGGTCATCGTGCTGCTCGGCGCCGTCATCGCGGCCTACGCGCCGAGCCTGCAGATGCGCGTGGTGCGCCGGCCGTCGACACCCGGCCACGCCTTCTCGCTCGCGCTCGTGCTGCTGAACGAGCTGGCGCGCGCGCGCCACGCCGGTCGCGGCGGCGTCAGCGCCGCCGAGCTGGCCGCCACCTTGCGCACGGACCCGCTGCAGATCGAGCCGGTGCTCGAGACCCTGGCCGAGCTCGGCTGGGTGGGACGGCTCGACGAAGGCGGCGCGCAGCGCCTGGTGCTGCTGGCCGAACCCGCGCGCACGCGCGCCGCGCCGCTGGTCGAACGCCTGCTGCTCGAACCCGGCGCCGCGGCGCGCGCGCTGTGGCGGCGCGCGCGGCTCGACGAAACGACCCTGGCCGACCTACTGGAGACCTGACGACATGGCCGACACCCACGACTTCATCGCGCACCTGCGCAGCGAACTGGCCGGCATCGAGCAGGCCGGGCTCACCAAGCTCGAGCGCGTGATCACCACGCCGCAGGGCGCGGTGGTCCGGACCGCCGACGGCCGCGAGCTGATCAACCTGTGCGCCAACAACTACCTCGGACTGTCGTCGCACCCGAAGGTGATCGAGGCCGCGCACGAGGCGCTGCGCACGCACGGCTACGGCCTGAGCAGCGTGCGCTTCATCTGCGGCACGCAGGACCTGCACAAGACGCTGGAGCAGCGCATCGCGCGCTTCGTCGGCTGCGAGGACGCGATCCTCTACGCCGCCGCGTTCGACGCCAACGGCGGCCTGTTCGAGCCGCTGCTCGGCGAGGACGACGCGGTGATCAGCGACACCCTGAACCACGCGTCGATCATCGACGGCATCCGGCTGTGCAAGGCGCGGCGCTACCGCTACGCGCACGACGACATGGCCGACCTCGAGCGCTGCCTGAAGGAGGCCGACGCGGCCGGCGCGCGCTTCAGGCTCGTCTTCACCGACGGCGTGTTCTCGATGGACGGCACGATCGCGCGGCTCGACGAGATGCGCGCGATCTGCGACCGCTGGGGCGCGCTGCTCGGCATCGACGAGTGCCACGCCACGGGCTTCATGGGCGCCACGGGCCGGGGCACGCACGAGCATCGCGGCGTGTTCGGCAAGGTCGACATCGTGACCGGTACCTTCGGCAAGGCGCTCGGCGGCGCCTCGGGCGGGTTCACCGCCGCGCGCCGCGAGGTGGTGGAGCTGCTGCGCCAGCGCTCGCGCCCGTACCTGTTCTCGAACACGCTGATGCCGGCGATCGCCGGCGCGACGATCGCCGTGCTCGACCTGCTGGAGTCGAGCACCGCGCTGCGCGACCGCCTGATGGACCACACGCGCTGGTTCCGCGCCGCCATCGGCGAGGCCGGCTTCGAGATCAGGCCCGGCGAGCACCCGATCGTGCCGATCATGGTCCACGACGCGGTGAAGGCGCAGGCGCTCAGTCGGCGCCTGTACGAGCTGGGCGTCTACGCGGTCGGCTTCTTCTTCCCGGTGGTGCCGCACGGCCAGGCGCGCATCCGCGTGCAGATGAGCGCGGGCCTGCAGCGCGAGCATCTCGAGCGCGCCGTCGCCGCCTTCGCGCAGGCCGGCCGCGAGCTGGGGCTCGTGAAGTGACGGCACCGAAGTACCTGCTGATCGGCGCCAACGGCCAGATCGGCACCGAGCTGGCCGCGCTGCTGGCCGAGCGCCACGGCGCCGACGCGGTGATCACCAGCGACGTGGCGCCGGTCGGCCGCGTCCCCGGCCTCGTGCACGAGATGCTCGACGTCACCGACGCCGGCGCGCTCGGCGAGGTGGTCGCGCGCCACGGCGTCACGCGCATCGTGCACCTCGCGGCGGCGCTGTCGGCCAGCGGCGAGAAGCATCCGCAGTGGGCGTGGCACCTCAACATGACCGGGCTGCTGAACGTGCTGGAGCTCGCGCGCGCGCGTCGCTCGATCGAGCGCGTGTTCTGGCCGAGCTCGATCGCCGCCTTCGGCCCGTCCACGCCGCCGGATCGCACGCCGCAGACCACGGTGATGGATCCGACCACGGTCTACGGCATCAGCAAGCTCGCCGGCGAGCGCTGGTGCGCGTGGTACCACACGCACCACGGCGTCGACGTGCGCAGCCTGCGCTACCCGGGCCTCGTGAGCTGGAAGACGCCGCCGGGCGGCGGCACCACCGACTACGCGGTCGAGATCTTCCACGCCGCGCTGAAGGACGGCCGCTACACCTGCTTCCTGAACGAAGACCAGGCGCTGCCGATGATGTACATGCCCGACGCGCTGCGCGCGACGGTGGAGCTGATCGACGCGCCGGCCGAGCGCGTGCGCGAGCGCGGCTCGTACAACCTGGCGGGCCTCAGCTTCACGCCGCGCGAGATCGCCAACGCGATCGCCCGCCGCGTCAGCGGCTTCACGCTGCGCTGCGAGCCCGACTTCCGCCAGGCGATCGCCGCCACGTGGCCACGCTCGATCGACGACAGCGCCGCGCGCCGCGACTGGGGCTGGCAGCCGCGCTTCGACCTCGACGCGATGGTGGACGACATGCTGGCGAACCTGGCGCCGCTGGTGCAGGGCCGCGGCCGCGACGGCGCATCCGCATGACGGCCGATGGCGCCGATCCGTTCTCGCGCCGCGCCGGCGTGCTGCCCGATGCCGCGTCGGCCATCGGCGCCACGCCGCTCGTCGAGCTGCGCCGCCTCGCCGCCGGGCGGGGCCGCCTGCTGGCCAAGCTCGAACACCTGAACCCCGGCTTCTCGAAGAAGGACCGCGCCGCGCTGCAGATCGTGCGCGACGCCGAGGCCGACGGCTCCCTGCGGCCGGGGCAGACGGTGGTCGAGCTCACCAGCGGCAACATGGGCACCGGGCTGGCGATCGTGTGCGCCAGCCGCGGCCATCCGTTCGTGGCGGTCATGTCGCGCGGCAACTCGGTCGAGCGCGCGCGCATGATGCGTGCGCTCGGCGCCGAGGTCGTGCTGGTCGACCAGGCGCCGGGCTCGAAGCCGGGCGAGGTGTCGGGCGACGACCTCGCGCGCGTCGAGGCGGCCGCGCAGCGCGTGTGCGCCGAGCGCGGCGCCTTCCGCGCCGACCAGTTCCGTCATCGCGGCAACCGCCGCGCGCACGAGTTCGGCACCGGCCCCGAGCTGTGGACGCAGTGCGGCGGCCGGCTCGACGCCTTCTGCGACTTCGCGGGTTCCGGCGGCACCCTGGCCGGCGTGAGCGCGGCGCTGAAAGCGCGCGACCCGCGCGTCCGCTGCTACGCGGTGGAGCCGGTCGGCGCGGCCGTGCTGGCCGGCGAGGCGGCCACGCGGCCGGCGCATCCGATCCAGGGCGGCGGCTACTCGATGGCGCCGCTCGCGCAGCTCGACGGCGTAGTGCTCGACGGCTTCCTGCAGGTGGGCGGCGACGAGGCGCGCGCGACGGCGCGGCGGCTGGCGCGCGAGGAGGGCGTGTTCGCCGGGTTCTCGTCGGGCGCGAACGTGGCCGCCGCGCTGCAGCTGCTCGACGGCCCGCTGCGCGGCGGCACGGTGGCCGTGGTGGTGTGCGACTCGGGGCTGAAGTACCTCAGCACCGACCTGTGGGACTGAGCGCCGGCGTCAGAACGGGATGCGTCCGGTCCAGATGTCCTTGTACATGACCCAGTCGCCCATGAAGCTGTACAGCGGGCGCTTGAACGACGCGGGCTTGTTCTTCTCGAAGCCGAAGTGCCCGATCCACGCGAAGCCGTAGCCCGCGAGCAGGCCGTACAGCAGCCACTGCGGCTGGCGCGTGACGATCAGCATGACCAGGCACGCGAGCGCGAGCGTGGAGCCCACGAAGTGCAGACGCCGGCACGTGCGGTTGCTGTGCTCGCTCAGGTAGAACGGATAGAACTCGGCGAAGGTCCTGAACGCCTTCGGATCGGTGGCGGCGCCGGAGACCGTCGGGTCGGTGGTGGTCGACATGGCGTGCTCCTTCAGGCCGGGATGAAGCCCGTGAGCGCATTCAACACGGCGTCGGGCGCCTCGGTCATCAGGGAATGTCCGGCCGGCAGGGTGAGCACCTGGGCCTTCAGCGCGCGCGCGAGTTCGGCGGCGCCTTTCGGGAAGGTCATCGAGTCCTTCGCGCCCAGCACGAAGCGCACCGGGCAGCGCACGCGCGCGGCGGCCTCGAGCGCGCCGGCGTAGCGGTCGCAGGCGCCGAAGTCGATCGGGAACAGGTTGTCGCCGTGCGCCGCGGCGTAGCCGTCGAGCATGCGGCGCTTCAGCGCGAGGCCGCTGCCGTGCAGCCACGCGCCGGGCCCCGGTGCCGACGGCTTGGCGGCGATGGTGGAGTGCTCGAACACGTTGACCATGTGGATCGCGTCGTACGGGCGCTCGCGGCCGGTGGCGAGCAGCGCGTCGGACACCTTCATCGGGAAGGCGGTGCCGACCATCACCAGGTGCGTGGCGCGCTCGCCCAGCGCGGCGGCGGTCTCCAGCCCGACCAGCGAGCCGAGGCTGTGGCCGACCAGCGCGGCGCGCCGCACGCCGGCCGCATCGAGCAGCGCGAGCAGCCAGTCGCGCATGGCCTCGACGGTGGCGAGCGCGGGGCCGTCGCTGCGGCCGTGGCCGGGCAGGTCGATGGCCAGCACGCCGTAGCCGTGGTGGGCCATGTAGCGGCTCTGCAGCGCCCACACGCTGTGGTCGTTGAGCGCGCCGTGCAGGAACACGACGGTCGGCAGCGCGGGGTCGAAGGGCTTGCCGCCGGTGTAGGCGTAGGCCGTGCGGCCGTGCAGGTCGAGCTTCATGGCGTGGTCTTCGGCGATACGTTCTGCGCGGACGGCTTGCCGGCGGCCTTCTCGGCCGCCTTGAGCGCGCGCCCGAGGTCGTCGATCAGGTCGTTTGCGTCCTCGAGGCCGATCGACAGGCGTATCGTGCCGGGCCCGATGCCGGCGCGCGCCAGCGCGGCGTCGTCCATGCGAAAGTGGGTGGTCGAGGCCGGGTGGATCACCAGCGAGCGGCAGTCGCCCACGTTGGCGAGGTGCGAGAAGAGGCGCAGCGCCTCGATGAACGCGCGGCCCTGGCCGCGGCTGCCCTTGAGATCGAAGCTGAACACCGCGCCACAGCCGCGCGGCAGCAGCCGGCGCGCGAGCTCGCGGCTCGGATGGCCGTCGAGTTCGGGATAGCCGACGCGCTCGACCATCGGGTGCTTCACGAGGAACTCCACCACCTTGCGCGTGTTGTCCACGTGGCGCTGCATGCGCAGCGGCAAGGTTTCGATGCCCTGCAGGATCAGCCATGCGGTGTGCGGGCTCATGCAGGCGCCGAAGTCGCGCAGGCCTTCGCGGCGCGCGCGCAGCCCGAAGGCGTTGACGGTGTTCTCCTCGCTGAACACCATGTCGTGGAAGCCGCCGTACGGCTCGGTGAGCTCGGGAAAGCGGCCCGAGGCGTCCCAGTCGAAGCGGCCGCTGTCGACCAGCAGCCCGCCGATCACCGTGCCGTGGCCGGACAGGAACTTGGTGGCCGAGTGGTAGACCAGGTCGGCGCCGTGCTCGAACGGGCGCATCAGGTACGGCGTGGTGAAGGTCGAGTCCACCAGCAGCGGCAGCTTCGCCGCGTGCGCGATCTCGGCCAGCGCCGGGATGTCGAGCACGTCGAGCCCGGGATTGCCGAGCGTCTCGCCGAACAGCAGCCTGGTGTTCGGCCGGATCGCGGCGCGCCAGGCGTCGAGGTCGCCCGGCTTCACGAAGGTGGTCTCGATGCCGAAGCGCGGCAGGGTGTAGGCCAGCAGGTTGTGCGAGCCTCCGTACAGCGCCGAACTCGCCACCACGTGCGAGCCGGCGCCGGCCAGGGTGGCGAGGCCGAGGTGCAGCGCCGCCTGGCCGCTGGCCGTGGCGATCGCGCCGGCGCCGCCTTCCAGCGCCGCGATGCGCTCCTCGAGCACCGCCGTGGTCGGGTTGCTGATGCGCGAGTACACATGCCCCGCGCGCTCCATGTTGAACAGCGCCGCCGCGTGGTCGGCGCTCTCGAACACGAACGAGGTGCTCAGGTGGATCGGCACGGCGCGCGCGCCGGTGGCCGGGTCGGGCGCTGCTCCGGCGTGCAGCGCGAGGGTGTCGAAGCCGGGGTCGGCATAGCCTGGCATGGCGGTTCGTCGGTGAGGTCTGCGGAGGGCGCGAAGAGGGTGTTCGCGTGGTGACTGGCGCAGGAATTGTGTGCTATGTTGGCCGCGTCGATCCGGGCATCGCCGCCTCAGGAGGAGCACATGAAGGTCAGCGACATCCTGCGCGTCAAGGGCAACACGCTCTACACCGTGACACCCGACGAGTCGCTCGCCGACGCGCTGCGCACGATGGCCGAGCAGGACATCGGCTCGCTGGTCGTCATGCATCGCGGCGAGCTGGCCGGCATCCTGACCTTCCGCGAAGTGATCCAGGCGATCGTGCGCAACGGCGGCAGCGTCGGCGACACGCGCGTGCGCTCGGCGATGGAGGACTTCCCGGTCACCTGCACGCCCGAGACCGAGCTCGACGAGGTGCGCCGGCTCATGCTGCAGCGCCACGCGCGCTACCTGCCCGTGATGGACGGCAAGACCTTGATGGGCGTGATCTCGTTCTACGACGTGGCCAAGGCCGTGGTCGAGGCGCAGGACTTCGAGAACCGCATGCTCAAGGCCTACATCCGCGACTGGCCGGTCGAGGAGCCGCCGACCACGCCGCCGCAGCAGTAGCGCGCCCGCGGCCCGCGAAGGGCCCGAATAGAATTCCCGGATGTCGGGATCCACGTTCGGCCTGCTGTTTCGCGTCACCAACTTCGGCGAGAGCCACGGCCCGGCGATCGGCTGCGTGATCGACGGCTGCCCGCCCGGCCTGCCACTGGCCGAGTCCGACATCCAGCCCGACCTCGACCGACGCCGCCCCGGCACCTCGCGCCACGTCACGCAGCGCCACGAGCCCGACGCGGTGGAGATCCTGTCCGGCGTGTACGAGGGGCTGACCACCGGCACGCCGATCTGCCTGCTGATCCGCAACACCGACCAGCGCAGCAAGGACTACGGCAACCTGCTCGACACCTTCCGCCCCGGCCACGCCGACTACACGTGGCGGCGCCGGCCCGGCCGACGTACACTGCGCGGTGCCGGCCGCCCGTCGGCGCGGCTCATCGGGCCGGCGCTCGCGGCCGCAGCGG
>CAZFET010000046.1:4886-15906 GCA_964517545.1 uncultured Burkholderiaceae bacterium | reverse complement strand
GAGCAGGTAGGTCTCGGCGATCTCGTCGTCCATGAAGAAGGTCTGCGCCACCGGGCCCGGGTCGGCCAGGCCGGTGGTCTCGATGACCACGCGCTCGAAGTCGAGCTCGCCCTTGCGCTTGCGCTCGGCCAGGTCGGCCAGGGTGGAGCGCAGGTCCTCACGGATCGTGCAGCACACGCAGCCGTTGTTGAGCTGCACGATCTGCTCCTGCGTGTCGGCGACGAGGATCTCGTTGTCGATGTTCTCCTCGCCGAACTCGTTCTCGACCACCGCGATCTTTTGGCCGTGCGACTCGGTCAGCACGCGCTTGAGCAAGGTGGTCTTTCCGCTGCCGAGAAAGCCGGTCAGGATGGTGGCGGGGATGAGGCCGTTCGACATGGGAGATCTCGCGGGGAACGCTCGGGAAACGCTCGTGGACAGACCCTCGACATCCGAGGGCGGCGAACTGTCTGCCAACCCCGCGGGCCTGTCAAGACGATGGGGTATTCTTGCGCTCCCTCGACTTCCCGACACCGCTGTCGTGTCCGATCCCCAGCCGAGTCGCCCCGGGCGCGGCAGCCCTGCCGCCGGCGACAAGCGCAGCTTGTTCGAGCGCCTGGTCGAGTTCATCTCGCCCGGCCCCGATTCGAGAGACGAACTGATCGAGACCCTGGCCGACGCCGAGCAGCGCGAGCTGATCGAGCCGGAGTCGCGCGCCATGCTCGAAGGCGTGATCCGCATGGCCGACCTGACCGCCGGCGACGTGATGGTCGCCGCGCCGCGGATGGACCTGCTCGACATCGACGCGCCGTACGACGAGCTGCTGCACGTGGTGATCGCCACCGGCCACTCGCGCTTCCCGGTCTACGAAGGCCAGCGCGACAACATCATCGGCATCCTGCTCGCGAAGGACCTGCTGAAGCTGCAGCGCGCGCCCGAGCTGAACCTGCGCACCTTGCTGCGCCCGGCGGTGTTCGTGCCCGAGAGCAAGCGGCTCAACGAGCTGCTGCGCGACTTCCGCAGCAACCGCAACCACCTGGCGATCGTGATCGACGAGTTCGGCCAGACCGCCGGGCTGATCACCATCGAGGACGTGCTCGAGGAGATCGTCGGCGAGATCGAGGACGAGTTCGACGAGAAGGACGGCGAGTCCGGCGTGTACACGCTCGCCGACGGCACGCACCGCGTGGCCGGCGACGTCGACATCGCGGTCGTCAACGAGGCCTTCGGCACGGCGCTGCCGGTCGAGGAGTTCGACACCATCGGCGGCCTCGTGGCGCACGAGCTCGGCCGCGTGCCGCGGCGCGGCGAGGCCGTCGAGATCGGCGGCTTGCGCTTCGCCGTGATGCTGACCCGCGGCGGAGCGGTGCGCTGGTTCCGCGTCGCGCGCGTCGAACCGCCGGCCGACTCGGCCGACGCCGATTGAGCCGGGCCGCCGGCACCGCGCCCGAGCGCGCGCCGGCGCGCCCTTGGCGCGCACCGGCCGAGTGGGGCTTCGGCGCGGCGCTGGGTGCGTTGCACAGCCTGCCCTTCGTGCTCACCGCCGCGTGGTGGCTGCAGCCGCTCGCCGTGGCGCTGCTCGCGTGGCGACTGGCGCGCGTCGCCCCGTCGCGCGCCGCGCTCCTCGCGCTCTTGTTCGGCACGGCCTGGCTGGGCGCCGGCGTGTGGTGGCTGTTCATCAGCATGCACCGCTACGGCGGCCTGGCCGCGCCGCTGGCCGCGCTCGCGGTGGCGCTGCTCGCGGCCGGCCTGTCGCTGTACCTCGCGGCGGCCGCCTGGCTGTTCGCGCGCTGGCGGCGCGGCATCGCGTGGGTCGACGCGCTGCTGTTCGCGGCGCTGTGGCTGGCCGCCGAGCTGGCGCGCGGCGTGATCTTCACCGGCTTCCCGTGGCTCGCCGCCGGCTACGCGCACGTCGACTCGCCGCTGGCCGCGCTCGCGCCGTGGATCGGCGTGTACGGCATCGGCTTCGTGTCGGCGCTGGCCGCGGGGCTGGCCGCGTTCGCCGTCGCGGGCGACGCGGCCGGGCGCCGCGGGGCGGCGGCGCTGGCGCTCGGCGCGCTGGCGGCGGCCGCAGCGCTGGCCGCGCTCGGTCGCGACGGCTTCACCACGCCGGCCGGCCGCGTCGGCGTGAGCTTGCTGCAGACCAACGTGGCACAGGACGAGAAGTTCGCGCCCGAGCGGCTGCCGCAGGCGATGCAGGCGCTGGCCCGCGCGCTGGCCGGGGCGCGCGGGCCGCTGGTCGTCGCGCCGGAGACGGCCGTGCCGCTGCTGCCCGCCGACCTCGACCCCGCCTGGTGGCGCGCGACGACCGAGCCGTTTCGCGCCGGCGACCGCGCCGCGCTGATCGGGCTGCCGCTGGGCAGCTACGAGGCGGGCTACACCAACTCGGCGCTCGGCCTGGCGCGCGGCGTCGAGCACCGCTACGACAAGCACCACCTCGTGCCGTTCGGCGAGTTCGTGCCCTGGGGCTTCCGCTGGTTCGTGAACCTGATGCACATCCCGCTCGGCGACTTCAGTCGCGGTCCGCTCGAGGCGCCGCCGTTCGTCGCGCTCGGGCAGCGCATCGCGCCGAACATCTGCTACGAAGACCTGTTCGGCGAGGAGCTGGCCGCGCGCTTTCGCGACCCGGCGCGCGCGCCCACCTTGTTCGCCAACCTGTCGAACATCGCGTGGTTCGGCGACACCATCGCGGTCGACCAGCACCTGCACATCTCGCGCATGCGCGCGCTGGAGTTCGAGCGCGCGATGCTGCGCGCCACCAACACCGGCGCCACCGCCATCGTCGACCATCGCGGGCGCGTCGCCGCGACGCTGCCGCAGTTCACGCACGGCACGCTGGACGGCGAGGTCGAAGGGCGCGAGGGTCTGACGCCCTATGCGGCGTGGGCCTCGCGCCTCGGGCTGTGGCCGCTCGCGCTGCTGGCGCTGGCGATCGTCGCGCCGTTCGCGCCGGGCGCCGCACGCCGTCCGCCCCGCCCCGCGCCGACCGACGCGACACCGTAGCACCGCCCCCGCCGTGACCCGCGCCGCAAGGCGGCGCGACGAGGCCGGCCCGTAGAATCTTCCGCTTCGAGAAGCAGACGCGTGCCGCCGGCACGGTCGACCCATCGCGCGCCGACATGCCGACCTTTCAAGAGATCATCCTGCGGCTGCAGGAGTACTGGGCCCGACAGGGCTGCGCGCTGCTGCAGCCGTACGACATGGAGGTCGGCGCGGGCACCAGCCACACCGCGACCTTCCTGCGTGCCATCGGTCCCGAGCCGTGGAAGGCCGCCTACGTGCAGCCGAGCCGGCGGCCGAAGGACGGGCGCTACGGCGACAACCCCAACCGCCTGCAGCACTACTACCAGTACCAGGTGGTGCTCAAGCCCGCGCCGGCCGACATCCTCGAGCTGTACCTCGGCTCGCTCGAGGCGCTCGGCTTCGACCTGAAGGCCGACGACGTGCGCTTCGTCGAGGACGACTGGGAGAACCCGACGCTCGGCGCCTGGGGCCTGGGCTGGGAGGTCTGGCTCAACGGCATGGAGGTCACGCAGTTCACGTACTTCCAGCAAGTCGGCGGCATCGACTGCCGGCCCATCACCGGCGAGATCACCTACGGCCTCGAGCGGCTGGCGATGTACCTGCAGGGCAAGGAGAACGTGTTCGACCTGGTGTGGACCGAAGGGCTCACGTACCGCGACGTCTATCACCAGAACGAGGTCGAGCAGAGCGCCTACAACTTCGAGCACAGCGACGTCGAGTTCCTGCTCGGCGCCTTCGGCGCGCACGAGCGCAAGGCGAAGGCACTGATGGACGCGCAGCTCGCGTTGCCGGCTTACGAGCAGGTGCTCAAGGCCGCGCACACCTTCAACCTGCTCGACGCGCGCGGCGCCATCAGCGTGACCGAGCGCGCTGCCTACATCGGCCGCATCCGCAACCTGGCGCGCAGCGTGGCGCAGAGCTATCTGGCCAGCCGCGCGCGGCTCGGCTTCCCGCTGGCCCCCAGGGCCTGGGCCGACGAGGTGATCGCGCAACTCGACAAGAAGGCGGCGTGATGGCGGACGTGCGCAACCTGCTGGTCGAGCTGTTCGTCGAGGAGCTGCCGCCGAAGGCGCTGAGGACCCTGGGCGACTGGTTCGCATCCTTGGTCGCGCAGTCACTCGACATGCATGACTTGGTGCAGCTCCCGACTGACCGCAACGATCTGGTCAACATGGGCCTGCCTTGGGTTCCGTTCGCGTCGCCACGGCGGCTGGCAGTTCGCGTCAAGAACGTGCGCGCGCAGGCGCCCGCCAAGGCGCTACGCCAGAAGCTCATGCCGGTCGCGGTTGGTCTCGGCCCTGACGGTCAGCCGACGCCGGCGCTGCTGAAGAAGCTCGCGGCACTCGGACTCGACGCGGCGGCCGCGCGCTCGCTCGTGCGCGAGTCCGACGGCAAGGCCGACGTCCTGTTCCTCGACATCGAGCGGCCCGGATTGAGCCTGGCCGAGGGCCTGCAAAGAGCCCTCGACGACGCGATCGCGAAGCTGCCGATCCCCAAGGTCATGAGCTACCAGCTCGAGCGCGGCAGCGGCCCGGGCTTCCAGCCGGGCTGGAGCACGGTGCACTTCGTGCGTCCCGCGCACGGCCTCGTGGCGCTGCACGGCGCCGACGTGGTGCCGGTGCGCGCGCTCGGCCTCGAGGCCGGCCGCGAGACGCGCGGCCACCGCTTCGAGGCGAAGGTCGATCGCGTGGTGCTGCGCGATGCCGACTCGTACGAGCGGCAGCTCGAGGAGGAAGGCGCGGTGATCGCCGGCTTCGACGCGCGCCGCGACGCGATCGTGCGGCAGCTGCGCGAGGCGGCCGAGCAGCAAGGCCTGCAGCCGGTCGACGACCCCGCGCTGCTCGACGAGGTGACCGCGCTGGTCGAGCGGCCGAACGTGCTGGTGTGCCGCTTCGAGCGCGAGTTCCTCGCCGTGCCGCAGGAGTGCCTCATCCTCACGATGAAGGCCAACCAGAAGTACTTCCCGCTGCTCGACGGCCAGGGCCGGCTGACCGACCGCTTCCTCGTCGTGAGCAACATCCGCCCGGCCGACCCGTCGCGCGTGATCCAGGGCAACGAGCGCGTGGTGCGGCCGCGCCTGGCCGACGCGAAGTTCTTCTTCGACCAGGACCGCAAGCGCTCGCTCGAGTCGCGCGTGCCGGGGCTGGCGAAGGTGGTCTACCACGCGAAGCTCGGCACGATGGGCGAGCGCGTCGAGCGCGTGCGCGCGCTGGCGCGCACGATCGGCGAACGCCTGGGCGGCGACGTGCTGGCGCGGCAGGCCGACCGCGCCGCGCAGCTCGCGAAGGCCGACCTGCTGACCGACATGGTCGGCGAATTCCCCGAGCTGCAGGGCGTGATGGGCGGCTACTACGCGCGCCACGACGGCGAGCACGAGGAGGTGGCCTTCGCGATCGAGGACCACTACCGTCCGCGCTTCGCCGGCGACGCGCTGCCGCGCGGCACGACCGGCCTCGTCGTCGCGCTGGCCGACAAGCTCGAGACCCTGGCCGGGCTGTTCGGCATCGGCCAGGTGCCCACCGGCGACAAGGACCCGTTCGCGCTGCGCCGCCACGCCCTGGGCGTGGTGCGCATGCTGGTCGAGCGCGACCTGCCGCTGGAGTTGCCGCAGCTCGTGTCGGCCGCCTTCGGCGTGTTCCCGGCCGGCCACGGCCAGGCGCAGGCCGAGGTGCTGCACTTCGTCTTCGAGCGCCTGGTGGGCTGGCTGCGCGAGGGCGGCTACAGCGCGCAGGAAGTCGACGCCGTCGTCGCGCCGCGGCCGCGCTGGGGCGAGATCCCGAAACGGCTGGCCGCGGTGCGCGCCTTCGCGGCGCTGCCGGAGGCGCCGGCGCTGGCCGCGGCCAACAAGCGGGTCGGCAACATCCTGCGCAAGTCCGACGAGGTGCCGGTTGCCGGCCCCGACCCGGCGCGCTACGCCGAGCCGGCCGAGCGCGCGCTGGCCGACGCGCTGGCGGCCGTGGCGCCGGCGGCCGAGGCGGCCTTCGCGCGGGCCGACTACACCGCGTCGCTGCAGGCGCTGGCCGCGCTGAAGGCGCCGGTCGACGCCTTCTTCGACAGCGTGATGGTCAACGCCGACGACGCGGCGCTGCGCCGCAACCGCCTCGCGCTGCTGGCCACCTTGCACGCCGCGATGAACCGCGTGGCCGACCTGTCGAAGCTGGCGGCGTGAGTCGCGGAGCACGCCGATGAAGCTCGTCATCCTCGACCGCGACGGCACCATCAACGCCGACCGCGACGACTACGTGAAGTCGCCCGAGGAGTGGGAGCCGTTGCCCGGCGCGCTCGAGGCGATGGCGCGGCTGCATCACGGCGGCTGGCACGTGGTGGTCGCGACCAACCAGTCGGGCATCGGCCGCGGGCTGTTCGACATGGCCGCGCTCAACGCGATGCACCAGAAGATGAACGCGCTGCTCGCGCGCCACGGCGGGCGGGTCGATGCGGTGTTCTTCTGCCCGCACGCGCCGTCGGAGGCCTGCCAGTGCCGCAAGCCGCTGCCCGGGCTGATCGAGCAGGTGCTGCAGCGCTTCGGCGCGCACCCGCAGCAGGTGCCGGTGGTCGGCGACTCGCTGCGCGACCTGCAGGCCGGTGCGGCGGCGGGCTGCGAGACGCACCTCGTGCGCACCGGCAAGACCGCCGGCTGGAGCGACGCGCAGGTGCGGGAACTCGTGCAGCAGGTGCCCGGCACCCAGGTGCACGCGGACCTGGCGGCGTTCGCCGAGCATCTGTTGCGACGCCCCGCGCCGTCGGCACGTCACGGGTGATGGCGCGGCTGCTGCTGTTCCTGCGCTCGCTGGCCTACATGGCCTGGCTGATCGTCACCGTCGTGCCGTACGCGATGGTCGTGCTGCTGGTGTCGATCTTCGTGCGCGGCAACCGGCTGTACTGGCTGTGCGTGGGCTGGATCCGGCTGGCGCTGTGGGGCGCGCGCGTGTTCTGCGGCATCCGCTCGCGCGTGCACGGCTTCGAGAACGTGCCCGACGGTCCGGTCGTGCTGCTGCCCAAGCACCAGTCGGCGTGGGAGACCCTGGCCTTCCCGGCGATGATGCCGCACCCGCTGTGCTTCGTGTTCAAGCGCGAGCTGCTGTGGGTGCCGTTCTTCGGCTGGGCGCTCGGCCGGCTCGACATGGTCCACATCGACCGCAGCCGTCGCGCCGAGGCCTGGGGCAAGGTGGCCGAGCAGGGCCGGCGCTTCATGGAACAAGGCAACTGGATCATCATGTTCCCCGAGGGCACGCGCACGAAGCGCGGATCGCAGGGCGTCTACAAGAGCGGCGGCACGCGCCTCGCGGTGGCCACCGGCACGCCGGTGCTGCCGATCGCCGTGACCTCCGGCCGCTGCTGGCCGCGCAACTCCTTCCTCAAGTACCCCGGCGTGATCGACGTGTCGATCGGCAAGCCGATCCCGTCGGCCGGCCGCGATCCCGACGAGCTGATGCGCGAGGTCGAGGCCTGGATCGAGGCCGAGATGCGCCGGCTCGATCCCGAGGCCTACGGAGAGCCGGCGCGGTGAGCGCCGACGCGGCGCGCCCGGGACAGGCGGCTGCGGCCCGGCAGCTTCTGCTGTTCGATGCGCCGCCGTCGCCGCCTGCGCCGCCGTGTTCGTCGCCGCAGGTGCCGCCCCAGGTGTCGCCGCGGTCTGCCCCGCCACAGCCGTCGGCCACACCCGACGCGCGCCCGGGCGCCGCGCCGCCGCAGCCGTCCACGCCGCTGGTCACGCCGCTGGTCACGCCGGCGCCGTCGGGCGCCGGCAGCACCCGCGCGATCCGCCTGGGCGAGCACGTGGTCGCCTACCGGCTGCGCCGCGCGCGGCGGCGCACGATCGGCTTCGTGGTCGGCGCCGACGGCCTGACCGTCAGCGCGCCGCGCTGGGTCAGCCTGGCCGACATCGAGGCCGCGCTGCTGGAAAAGAGCCGCTGGATCTGCGCGCGGCTGGTCGAGAGCCGCGAGCGCGCGCGCCGGCTCGAGGCGGCGCGCATCGACTGGCGAGACGGCGCGCGCGTGCCCTTCCTCGGCGCGCCGCTGGTGGTGGTGCTCGATCCGCGCACGCCGGGCGTGGTGCTCGACGCGGCCGAGCCGGCGCCCGGTCCCGTCGCCGAGGCAGTGAGCGTCCCCGGCGACGCGGCTGCGGCCGGTCGCACGGCGGCTCGCGTCGGCGAGCGCCGCCTGCGCGTCGGCCTGCCCGCGCCGGCCGCGCCCGAGCAGATCCGCGACGCCGTGCAGGGCTGGCTGCAGCGCCAGGCGCGGCGCGTGTTCGAGGAGCGCTGCAACCACTTCGCCGAGCGTCTGGGCGTGCGCGTCGGGCGACTGGCGCTCAGTTCGGCCGCCACGCGCTGGGGCAGCGCCAGCGCCGACGGCTCGATCCGGCTGAACTGGCGGCTGGTGCACTTCACCTTGCCGGTGATCGACTACGTGGTGGCCCACGAGCTCGCGCACCTGCGCGAGATGAACCACGGTCCGCGCTTCTGGGACGTGGTGCGCTCGGTGCTGCCGGGCTTCGAGCACGCGCGCGACGCGCTGCGCGACCCCGACCTGCCGCTGCTCTGAGTGCGCCTCAGCCGTCGGCCGTGCGCTGCCGGGTGATGCCCCACAGCAGTTGCCGGATCGGATCGGGGTCGACGCGGCGGAAGTCGACCCAGGTCATGCCGCGCAGGAACGGCGGCAGCGTCGGCAGGGCCGGCGCGCCGTCGAGCAGGACCGGGATGAGCGGCGCGCCGCGCCGCACGAACTCCTCGACGAACACGCGCATCTCCTGCTGCTGCCACGGCCCGATGCCGGCGGCGCCGAAGAAGACGGCCGCGCTGCCGATGCACTCGAGCTGACGCTCGAGCTGCGGCAGCGCCGGCTGCCCCGGCGGCAGCTCCCACTCGTCGAGCCAGGGCAGGATGCCGTGGCGCTTGAGTCGCTCGCCGATGCGCTTGACGGCCGCCTTGTCGGCCGAGTTGTGGCACAGGAAGACGGCGAAGCGGCCGGCCGCGCGCTTGTTTGCGAGGGTGGCGGCGTGCGCGGTCGACGGCGGCGCCGGCCGGGCCGCATCGGCCGGATCGTCGAACGGCAGGCGCAGCAGGCCGTTGCCGCTGCGCACCCACGAGGCGTCGCGCTGGCGGTCGATCGCCGAGTGCGCCGCGTCGAGCGCGCGGTCGACCGGCGCGCCGTCGACGAGCGCGCCGTAGAAGGCGAGCAGGGGGTCCTCGCGTCGCGTGGAGAAGGTGTGCGGGCGGAAGACCAGCTCGCCGCTCACGACCACGCATCCCGGGCCGAACAGCTGCACCGCCGAGGCGATGGCGGCGCGCCGGTCGGCCGACAGGGGATCGTCGCCGCGGCCGCTCGCGTCGTGCGCCGGGCGCGGCGACAGCACGATGAGCGGCGGCTTCGGTGCCAGCGTGGCCAGCGCATGCGGACCGGCCAGCGGCGACGACAGCGCCAGCTCGGCGGCGTCGGCCACCACGTGCAGCACGTCGCACGGCGGGCACGACGGCCGATCGACGAGCCAGTCCAGCGGGTCGAGCTGCTGCAGCAGCAGCCGGCCGGCGGCGGCCAGGCGCTCGAGCGTCTCGCGCACCACGCGCTGCACCGGTGCGCGTGGCGGGTCGAGCCGGTCGGCCAGCAGCGCGCCCGGTGACGCGACGACGGGCGGCGGCGCCGGCAGGCTCAGCAAGGCGACGCGCAGCGGTCGGTTCATCGTCGATCCTCGGTCGTCGGGCGTGCCTTCGCCGGGGATGATGGGTGCCGCGCCGGGGACGCGTCAACCGGCCGGCGAGAAGCGCCAGACGCCGTCGGCGCCGCGCTGGCGCCGCAGCCGGCCGGCGAGCCACAGCGCGTGCAGGTGCGCGACCGCCTCGCCCATCGCGAAGGTGGTCTGGTGAAGGTCGAGCTTGCGGCCGAACAGCACCGGCAGCAGGTCGGCCGCGCTGCACGGCGCCTTCGCGCACGCGGCCACGGTGTCGGCCAGCCGCAGCTCGTGGTGCTCGCGCAGCTGCGCGATGCGCGCGGGCAGGCCGCGGAACGGGCGGCCGTGCGACGGCAGCACCAGGGTGTCGCCGGGCAGCGCGTCGAAGCGGGCGAGCGAGGCCAGGTACAGCGGCAGCGGGTCGGCCTCGGGTTCGATGTCGATCACGCTCACGTTGGTGGAGATGCGCGGCAGCACCATGTCGCCCGAGATCAGCAGCCGGTCGTCCGCGGCGAACAGCGCGATGTGCTCGGGCGCGTGGCCGTAGCCGGCGATGCAGCGCCAGTCGCGCGGGCCGATGCGCACCGTGTCGCCGTCCATCAGCCGCCGGAATCGCGGCGGCACCTGCGGCACCATGCTCGCGTAGTAGTTCGAGCGCGCGCGCACCTTCTGCACGGCGTCGGGGTCGGTCAGACCGTGGCTGGCGAAGAACGACGCCGCGCTGTCGCCGCCGAAGCCGGTGGTCGACTGGCTGGCCATGCGCGCGGCGTTCCAGTCGGTCGAGCTGATCCACAGCCGGCACTCGTGTTCGGGCCCGCTCCAGCGCGCGGCGAGCCAGTGCGCCAGGCCGATGTGGTCGGGGTGCATGTGCGTCACCAGCACGCGCAGCACGGGCAGGCCGTCGAGCTGCGTCGCGAACACGCGCTCCCACGCGTCACGCGTCGCATCGTCGGTGATGCCGCAGTCGACGATGGTCCAGCCCTCGCGGCCGTCGAGCCGGTCGCGCAGCAGCCACAGGTTGATGTGATCCAGCGCGAACGGCAGTCCCATGCGCACCCAGCGCACGCCCGGCGCCAGCTCGAGGGTCGAGCCCGCCGCGGGCAGGGCCTCGCCGAGCGGATAGGTCAGTTCGTGTTCCTTCGGGTTGGCCATGGCGCGGGCTACATTTACGTTTACGTCAACGTCAGTCTAACCATGAGCACCGCCGCCCGCTCGAAGGACACGCGCACGTACACCATCACCGAGCTCGCGCAGGAGTTCGACATCACGCCGCGCGCGATCCGCTTCTACGAGGACATGGGCCTGCTCGAACCGTCGCGCGCCGGGCGCAACCGCGTCTACACGCAGCGC
>CAZFET010000046.1:1967-4876 GCA_964517545.1 uncultured Burkholderiaceae bacterium | reverse complement strand
AGCGCACGCGGCTGAAGCTCACCCTGCGCGGCAAGCGCCTCGGGCTGAGCCTGCAGGAGATCAAGCAGCTGGTCGACATGTACGACAGCGAGGCCGACACCGTGCCGCAGCTCGCCGCCTTCCTGAAGGTGCTGCGCGAGCACCGTGCGCAGCTGCAGCAGCAGCTCGAGGACATCGAGGTCATGCTGGCCGAGATCACGCAGCACGAGGAGCGCTGCCGCCGGCTGCTCGCCGAGGCGAAGGCCGCGCGGCGCTGAGCCGGCGCGGCGTGGAGCGACGAAGGAGAGACCACCATGACGCGCGAACGATCGACCATGGCCAGCGCGCCGGCGCGCATCGCCTGCGCTGCGATGCTCGCGGCGCTGGCCGCGCCCGCGGCGGCCGAGCTCTCGGACGTGTCGGCGTCGGCCTTCACCGCGAGCTTCCGCGAGGAGGTCGCGGCCGCGCCCGACGCGCTGTGGCAGGCCATCGCCGCGCTGCCGCAGTGGTGGGACGACGGCCACACCTGGTCGGGCCGCGCCGCGAACATGTCGCTCGAGCTGCGCGCCGGCGGCTGCTGGTGCGAGCGCTGGGGCGATGGCCAGCAGGTGATGCACGGCGAGGTGGCGATGGTGCAGCCGGGCCGCGTGCTGCGCGTGTACGCCAACCTCGGCCCGCTGCAGGAGCTGCCGGTGCGCGGCGTGCTGACGATCGTCACCGGCGTGCAGGACGGCCGCACGATGCTGCGCCTGACCTACCGCGTGGCCGGCGATGCGTCCGCCGGCCTCGACAAGCTGGCGCAGGCGGTCGACCAGGTGCTCGCGCATCAGGTCCGCCGGCTCAAGTCGATGGCCGAGAGCGGGCGGCCCGGCTAGCCGCCGACGGATGCCGCAAGGCGAGGGGCCACGAGGCAAGCGGCCACGAGGCGAAGGGCCGCCAGGGCGGAGGCCGCGACGGATCGCGCCGGCATCCCTTAGACTTGACGTTTACGTAAACGTCAACCAAGGTCGACCGGCGTCGCTGCCGCTTGCCGTGGCTGTTCGTGGCTCCTCGTGGCCCGGGCGCGCGGCGGCCCGTCGGTCGATCGCATCGCACCGCACCGCACCGCCGCCCATGACACCCGCCGATCCCGACTACGAGCGCCGCGCGCGCGACTCCTTCGCCCGCCAGGCCGTGATGAGCACCATCGGCGCCGCGCTGGAGGCGGTGGCGCCCGGCCGCGCGGTCGTCACGATCGACCACCGCGCCGAGCTGACGCAGCAGCACGGCTTCCTGCACGCCGGCATCGTGGCGACGGCGCTGGACTCCGCCTGCGGCTACGCGGCCTTCACGCTGATGCCGGCCGACGCGGCCGTGCTGACCGTCGAGTTCAAGGTCAACCTGCTGGCACCGGCGCGCGGCCCGCGGCTGCGCTGCGAGGCCGCCGTGACCAAGGCCGGCCGTACGATCAGCGTCGTCGACGGCCGCGCCGTCCAGCTGGGCGACGACGGGCAGGAGAGCCTCGTCGCCACGATGACCGCCACCGTGATGACCGTGCTCGGCCGCGCCGGGCTCAGACACTGACACGAACGAAGGAGACACTGCCATGAACCTGCCCGGCCTCGACTTCCAGCTCGGCGAGGACATCGAAGCGCTGCGCGACAGCGTGCGCGCGTTCGCCGAGGCCGAGATCGCGCCGCGCGCGGCCGAGATCGACCGCAGCGACCGCTTCCCGATGGACCTGTGGCGCAAGATGGGCGAGCTGGGCGTGCTCGGCATCACCGTGCCCGAGGCCTACGGCGGCGCCGACATGGGCTACCTCGCGCACATGGTGGCGATGGAGGAGATCAGCCGCGCCAGCGCGAGCGTGGGCCTGAGCTACGGCGCGCACTCCAACCTGTGCGTCAACCAGATCAAGCGCAACGGCAGCGAGGCGCAGAAACGCAAGTACCTGCCCAGGCTCGTCAGCGGCGAGCACGTCGGCGCGCTGGCGATGAGCGAGCCGGGCGCCGGCTCCGACGTGATCGGCATGACGCTCAAGGCCGAGGAGAAGAACGGCTACTACGTGCTCACCGGCACCAAGATGTGGATCACCAACGGCCCCGACGCCGACACGATGGTGGTATACGGCAAGACCGAGCCCGAGCTCGGCGCGCGCGGCGTCACCGCGTTCATCGTCGAGAAGGGCATGAAGGGCTTCTCCACCGCGCAGAAACTCGACAAGCTCGGCATGCGCGGCTCGCACACCGGCGAGATGGTGTTCGACCACGTCGAGGTGCCGGCCGAGAACGTGCTGGGCCAGGTGAACGGCGGCGCGAAGGTGCTGATGAGCGGCCTCGACTACGAGCGCGCGGTGCTGGCCGCCGGGCCGATCGGGATCATGCAGGCGGTGATGGACAACGTGGTGCCCTACATCCACGACCGCAAGCAGTTTGGCCAGTCGATCGGCGAGTTCCAGCTCATCCAGGGCAAGGTCGCCGACATGTACACCGTGCTGCAGGCCGCGCGCGCGTTCTGCTACACGGTGGGCAAGAACCTCGACCGGCTCGGCGCCGAGCACGTGCGCCAGGTGCGCAAGGACTGCGCGAGCGTCATCCTGTGGTGCGCCGAGAAGGCCACGTGGATGGCCGGCGAGGGCATCCAGATCTTCGGCGGCAACGGCTACATCAACGAGTACCCGCTCGGGCGGCTGTGGCGCGACGCCAAGCTCTACGAGATCGGCGCCGGCACCAGCGAGATCCGTCGCATGCTGATCGGCCGCGAGCTGTTCGCCGAGACCCTGTGAGCGGCGCCGGGCACGGCGCCTGCGCCCGTAGACTGGCGGCATGAGCCTCGAACTGACCGAACTGCTGGAAGCCAACCGCGCCTGGGCCGCCGCGGTCAAGCAGCGCGACCCCGGCGTCTTCACCCGGCTGGCCAAGCAGCAGAGTCCGAAGTACATGTGGATCGGC
>CAZFET010000046.1:0-1957 GCA_964517545.1 uncultured Burkholderiaceae bacterium | reverse complement strand
CGACCCCGGCGAGGTGTTCGTGCACCGCAACGTCGCCAACGTGGTGGTGCACTCCGACCTGAACGCGCTGTCGACCATCCAGTTCGCGGTGGAGCACCTGAAGGTCGAGCACATCATCGTGGTCGGGCACTACGGCTGCGCCGGCGTGCGCGCGGCGATGCGCGGCGTGCGCGTCGGGCTGGCCGACAACTGGCTGCGCCACGTGCACGACGTGCGCCTGCGCCACCGCAAGCGGCTCGACCACCTGACGCCGCAGCAGCAGGAAGACGTGCTGTGCGAGATGAACGTGATCGAGCAGGTGGGCAACGTCGCGCTGTCCACGGTGATCCAGGACGCGTGGGCGCGCGGGCAGAAGGTCGCGGTGCACGGGTGGGTCTACGGCCTGCGCGACGGCCTGCTGAAGGACCTGCAGTGCACGATGGACCGCCCCGACACGGTGGTGCAGGTGTTCGCCGACGCCTTCAAGCGCTACCCGCGACAGGCCGGCGCGGGCGATGCCGCCGAGACCGGCTTCGACTGATGTTCCCGCACCAGCTCACCGACGGCCGCGCGTTCGCCATCGCCCAGGCGATGCTCGAGGGCTTCAACAAGCACTACCGCCTGTTCCGCGAGACCAGCCGCCAGGCCAAGGCGCGCTTCGAGGCGGCCGACTGGCTGGGCCAGCAGCGCGCGCAGCGCGAGCGCATCGAGTTCTACGACCGCCGCGTCGACGAGGCGGCCGAGCGGCTGCAGCGCGAGTTCGACGCCTCGGCGCTGTCGGCCGACACCTGGCAGCAGGTCAAGCTGCACTACATCGGGCTGCTGATCGACCACCACCAGCCCGAGCTGGCCGAGACCTTCTTCAACTCGGTCACCACCAAGATCCTGCACCGCAGCTACTTCCGCAACGAGTTCCTGTTCGTGCGGCCGGCGGTGAGCACCGAGTACATCGAGAACGACGAGCCCGCGGCCACGCCGACCTACCGCGCCTACTACCCGACGCGCGACACCCTGCGCGACACCCTGGTGCGCATCGTCGACAACTTCCAGCTGCAGCGCGAGTTCGAGGACCTGGGGCGCGACGTCGACCACGTGCTGGCCGCGCTGCGCGCCTACACCGGCGAGGTGCGGCTGCGCACGAACTTCCAGATCCAGGTGCTGTCGAGCCTGTTCTACCGCAACAAGGGCGCCTACGTGGTCGGCAAGATCGTCAACGGCTTCGCCGAGACGGCCTTCGCGCTGCCGGTGCTGCACACGCCGCGCGGCCAGCTCGCCATCGACACGGCGCTGTTCGGCGAGGACGACCTGCTGATGCTGTTCAGCTTCGCGCGCGCGTACTTCATGGTCGACATGGAGATCCCGAGCGCCTACGTGCAGTTCCTGCGCTCGCTGATGCCGCGCAAGCCGCGCTCGGAGATCTACAGCGCGCTGGGCCTGCAGAAGCAGGGCAAGAACCTCTTCTACCGCGACTTCCTGTACCACCTGCGCCACTCGAGCGACAAGTTCCGCATCGCGCCCGGCATCAAGGGCATGGTGATGCAGGTGTTCGACCTGCCGAGCTTCCCGTACGTCTTCAAGGTCATCAAGGACTTCTATCCGCCGCAGAAGGACACCACGCGCGAGCAGATCATGAAGAAGTACCTGCTCGTCAAGCAGCACGACCGCGTGGGCCGCATGGCCGACACGCTGGAGTACAGCAACGTCGCGTTCCCGCGCCACCGCTTCGAGCAGGAGCTGGTCGACGAGCTGAAGCACTTCTGCGGCAGCCTGGTCGAGGAAGACGGCGACATGCTCGTCATCCGCCACCTCTACATCGAGCGGCGCATGATCCCGCTGAACATCTACCTGGCCGACGCCAGCCCGGCGCAGATCGAGCACGCCGTGATCGAGTACGGCAACGCCATCAAGGACCTGGTGGCCGCGAACATCTTCCCCGGCGACATGCTGTGGAAGAACTTCGGCATCACCCGCCACGGCA
>CAZFET010000045.1:13445-15938 GCA_964517545.1 uncultured Burkholderiaceae bacterium | reverse complement strand
AAGACGTTGTTCCAGATCTCGATGTAGCGGTCGCCGTCGGCCTCGGGCGAGCCGGGCGGTCCGCCCGCGACCCCGGGGCCGTGGTCGTAGAAGATCTCGCTGCACGGACCGCAGGGGCCGGTGTCGCCCATCATCCAGAAGTTGTCCGACATGTAGCGGCCGCCCTTGTTGTCGCCGATGCGCACGATGCGCTCGGCCGGCAGCCCGATGACCTTCAGCCAGATGTCGTAGGCCTCGTCGTCCTCGGCATAGACCGTGGCCCACAGCTTGTCCTTCGGCAGCTTGAAGTGCTCGGTCAGCAGTTCCCACGCGTAGACCAGCGCGTCGTGCTTGAAGTAGTCGCCGAAGCTGAAGTTGCCGAGCATCTCGAAGAACGTGTGGTGGCGCGCGGTGTAGCCCACGTTCTCGAGGTCGTTGTGCTTGCCGCCGGCGCGGATGCACTTCTGCGCGGTGGCCGCGCGCGTGTAGGGCCGCTTGTCGAAGCCGAGGAACACGTCCTTGAACTGGTTCATCCCCGCGTTCGTGAACAGCAGGGTCGGATCGTCGCCGGGCACCACGGGGCTCGACGCCACGACCGTGTGGCCCTTGGACTCGAAGAACTTGAGGAAGGTGGAGCGGATCTCGGAGGCTTTCATCCGGGCTTCTTTCGGCGTGCGACCGCGCCAAGTGCTTGATGCGGCGAAGCTTTTCATTATAGGTGGGGGGTCATGCAGATCACCTGCGAGCCGCTCGGCCGCCGCCCGCGGCGCCTGCTGCGCAGCGCTTCGCGGACCTATCATTCGAGTCCTTCCGGCGACGCCTCGCCGCCTCCTTCTGCCCGCACTTCGGCCGCACCCACGCCGCACCGCCATGGACATGAAGTCATCCCCCCTCGCCGCCCTCGCCGACCCCACCTTGCTGAAGACCGACGCGCTCGTCGGCGGAGCCTGGGTCAAGGGCGGATCGCGCTTCGACGTGACCGACCCGGCCACCGGCGCGAAGCTCGCCGACGTGGCCAATCTCGGCCGCGCCGACACCGAAGCCGCGATCGCCGCGGCCGACGCGGCCTGGCCCGCGTGGCGCGCGAAGACCGCCAAGGAGCGCGCCGCGATCCTGATGCAGTGGTTCCGCCTGCTGCACCAGCACGCCGACGACCTGGCCCGCTTCAGTCCCGACATCGACTGGAGCGGCGTGCCCGAAGCCAAGGGCGAGGTCGCGTATGGCGCTTCGTTCATCGAATGGTTCGCCGAGGAGGCGAAGCGCGTCTATGGCGATGCGATCCCGACCGTGTGGGGCGACAAGCGCCTGTTTGCGCTCAAGGAGCCGATCGGCGTCTGCGCCGCGATCACGCCGTGGAACTTCCCGATCGCGATGATCACGCGCAAGGTCGCGCCGGCGCTGGCCGCCGGGTGCCCGGTGGTCATCAAGCCGGCCGAGCAGACGCCGCTGTCGGCGCTGGCCTGTGCCGAACTCGCGCAGCGCGCGGGCATGCCGGCCGGCGTGCTGAACATCGTCACCGCCGACGGCGAGGCCTCCATCGAGGTGGGCAAGGCGCTGTGCGAGAGCGACGCGGTGCGCCACCTGTCGTTCACCGGCTCCACCGAGGTGGGTCGCATCCTGATGCGCCAGTGCGCGCCGACCATCAAGAAGCTCAGCCTCGAGCTCGGCGGCAACGCGCCATTCATCGTGTTCGACGACGCCGACCTCGACAGCGCGGTCGAGGGCGCCATGGCCAGCAAGTACCGCAACGCCGGCCAGACCTGCGTGTGCGCGAACCGCCTGTACGTGCAGGACGGCGTGTACGACGCCTTCGTCGAGAAGCTCGCCGCCAGGGTGAAGGGCATCAAGGTCGGCAACGGCTTCGAGGCCGGCGTGAACCAGGGCCCGCTGATCGACGACCAGGCGATCGCCAAGGTCGAGCGCCACGTGGCCGACGCCACCGCCAAGGGCGCGCGGGTCGTCACCGGCGGCCGGCGCATCGGCGAGCGCTTCTACGAGCCCACCGTGCTGTCGGGCGTGACCAGCGACATGCTGTGCGCGCGCGAGGAGACCTTTGGCCCGGTGGCGCCGGTGTTCCGCTTCGAGACCGAGGCCGAGGTGATCGCGCTGGCCAACGCCACCGAGTTCGGCCTCGCGAGCTACTTCTACAGCCGCGACATCGGCCGCATCTTCCGCGTCGGCGAGGCGCTGGAGTACGGCATGGTCGGCATCAACACCGGCCTGATCTCCACCGCGGAAGTGCCCTTCGGCGGCGTCAAGCAGTCGGGCCTGGGGCGCGAAGGCGCGCACCACGGCATGGACGACTACGTCGAGATCAAGTACCTGTGCCTGGGCGACATCCTGAAGTGATGTGGTAGCGCGGCCGTTCCCGCGGCCGCGCGCCCCTCGGGCACCGCCCGCCGCGAGCGTCGGGCACGCTAGCTAGTCGTTTGCGGCACCGCTCTTGCGGCGCTGCGCCGCCAGCGCCGCGGCCGAGGCGTGACGCAGCAGCGCATCGGGCTCGCTGCCATCGGC
>CAZFET010000045.1:13046-13347 GCA_964517545.1 uncultured Burkholderiaceae bacterium | reverse complement strand
AGCGCCACGCCCACGTGCGCGGCCACCGCGACCGACGCGCCGACCACGCCGAAGGGCTCGCGCAGCGCGCGCGCCAGCTTGATCGCCACGCGCTGCGCGTCGGCCGGCGCCTCGATCTTGGCCAGCAGCAGCGCGAACACGTCGCCGCCGAGCGCGGCCACCACGTCGCTGGAACGCACCGACGCGCGCAGCCGCACCGCGACCTTGCGCCGCACCACCTGCGCCGCCTCGGCGCCGTGCTGCGCGCCGATCGAATCGAGCCCGTCGACGCGCAGCACCAGCAGCGCCATCGGCGCCGGCT
>CAZFET010000045.1:0-13036 GCA_964517545.1 uncultured Burkholderiaceae bacterium | reverse complement strand
TGGCGCGCCCGCAGCGCGACGAGCTGGCTCAGGTGCTCGACGAGCTGCGCCTGGTTGGGCAGCCCGGTGTGCAGGTCGGTCGACCACGCCTTGCGCGCGTCGCGCTCCACCGCCTTGCGGCGCACCGCGTGGCGCAGCCGGCGCTCGAGCGCCGCCGCATCGGCGAGCTCGTGCGGCAGCAGCAGGTCCTGCACGCCGGCCGCGATGGTGCGCTCGGCCAGCAGCTCGTCGGCCGCGGGCACGACCATCAGCACGGCCACGTCGCGCAGCAGCGGCACCCACGCCGGCGCCGACGCGACGGCCAGCGCGTCGGCCGACGGCAGTTCGAGCACCAGCGCGTCGAGCGGCTGCAGCGTCGCGCGTTCGAGCGCGGCGTCGGGTGTGGCGAGCCGCTCGAGCTCGACGCCGACCCACGACGCGCGGGCCTCGCCCACCCAGGCCACGCGCAGCGGTCGTCCGGCCGGCAGCGAAGAGGTCATCGGTCGTGGAGTGCCGCGACGGGGGCAGGCGCGTTCGGAGGTGGCGGAGGCCGGGCGGAGATGGAGCGGGTGAAGGGAATCGAACCCTCGTATGCAGCTTGGGAAGCTGCCGTTCTGCCATTGAACTACACCCGCGGGTCGCGGCGATTATAGGGAGCGCCCTGCGGGTACCATGCGCGCCGCGCCGACCCCGACCTCGCTGCACGCCGCAGCCCGCGCCACCGATGTCCGACCTGCCCGCGATCCGCCGTCCCGTCCGCAGCTTCGTGCGCCGCGCCGGCCGCATCGGGCCGGGCCAGGCGCGTGCGCTGGCCGAGCTGGGCCCGCGCTTCGTGCTGCCCTATCGTGCCGCCGCGCTCGACTGCGCGGCCGCGTTCGGGCGCAGCGCGCCGGTGGTGCTGGAGATCGGCTTCGGCATGGGCGACGCGACGGCGCGCATCGCGCAGGTCATGCCCGACACCGACTTCCTCGGCATCGAGGTGCACGAGCCCGGCGTGGGCGCGCTGCTCAAGCGCATCGGCGAGCTGGCGTTGTCGAACGTCCGCATCGTGCAGCACGACGCGGTCGAGGTGCTCGAGCACATGGTCGTGCCCGGCTCGCTGCACGGGGTGCACGTGTTCTTCCCCGACCCGTGGCACAAGAAGCGCCATCACAAGCGCCGGCTCGTCCAGCCGCGCTTCGCCGCGCTGCTCGCGTCGCGCATCGCGCCGGGCGGCTACCTGCACCTCGCCACCGACTGGGAGCCCTACGCGCAGCAGATGCTCGAGGTGCTGTCGGCCGAGCCGCTGCTCGTCAACACGGCCGAGGGCTACGCGCCGCGTCCGGCCTACCGGCCGCCGACGAAGTTCGAGCAGCGCGGCCTGCGGCTGGGCCACGGCGTGTGGGACCTGGTGTTCCGCCGGCGCTGAGCGCCGCCGGGTGCCGCAGCGCTCGCCGCTTCAGTTGATCGCTACTCAGACGGGGCCGCCGTCGATCTTCACCGGCCAGGTGGCGATCGGCTCGGTGGCCGGCTCGCAGGTGACGCGCCCGTCGCGGATGTCGAAGCGCGCCTGGTGCAGCGGGCACTCGATCTCGTGGCCGATGAGAAAGCCGTCGCACAGGCGCGCGTCGGCGTGCGTGCAGACGTTGTCGGTGGCGTAGACCTCGCCGTCGACGCGAAACAGCGCGAGTTCGCGCGGGCCCGCCGCGAACGCTGCGGTCACCGCCACCGCGTCGCCCTCGGCGAGGGCGGCGGCGTCGATCAGGTCGATCCAGCGGCTCATCGCGATCAGATCGGATAGATGATGGAGTTGGGGATCAGCTCGCTGTCGTACACCACGACGCGCGAGCGGAACTTCAGTCCTTCGGCGGTCCGCACGATGGTGTCGAGGTAGCGGCCGACGTTGAACACCGTGGTCGGCTGATCGAGCTTGGTGCGGAACACCGCGTAGTGCGCCTCGCACTCGATGCGCTCGGGCGCGGCGCGCAGCAGCACCGGCGCACCCACCACGTGGCGCTGGTAGTACGGATCGTGGAACAGCGTCTCCTTGATGCCGTACACGCGGTCGAGCATGCCGGCGCGGCTGTCGAAGGCCAGGGTCGCCAGCGGCAGTCCGCGCTCGTGGTTCTCGCGCGGCACCAGCCGGTACTCGCCGTCCTCGGTGAAGAACCCGGGCCATTCGCCGAAGCGGCCGGCGTCGATCGCCGCCGCATACGCGGCGTGCAGCTGCACCACCTCGAGCCAGGTCGTGGCCAGCTCGTGCACGCTCAGGCCTCCATCACGCGCCGCCAGTAGCGGTACATGCCACGGATCAAGGTCTCGGTGACGATGTGGTCGGTGTCGCCCACGTCGCGGCCGCCCAGCAGCGCGAGCGCCGAGCCGTCTTCGACCGCGTCGAAGTTCTGCTGCGAGAACTCGATCACCTCGCCGTCGTCGGCCGACACGAAGCCCGCCGGGCCGAACAGGTTCGCCTGGCGCAGCCGGCGCTCGCGCATCTCGGGCGTGTCGTCGGCGAAGCCGAAGTGCGTCCAGACGAAGTCGAACGCGCCCGGGCCGGCCGGCTGGATGTGGCGCGTCGACACGCTGTTGACCTGCTGCTGGACGATGAGGCTGGGGAACAGCGTGATCATCACCGCCGTCGGCGCGCCCCACCACGGCTCGTGCACGATGTCGAGGAAGCGCGGATCGTGCAGCTGCATGCCGGCCTTGAAGC
Source organism: uncultured Burkholderiaceae bacterium (assembly GCA_964517545.1). Taxonomy (GTDB): domain Bacteria; phylum Pseudomonadota; class Gammaproteobacteria; order Burkholderiales; family Burkholderiaceae_C; genus CAZFET01. The sequence goes on along the minus strand of CAZFET010000045.1, from coordinate 10,365 downwards.
TCGACACGGCGCTCACCTGCCCGGCGACACCCGCGTTGCCGCGCGTGGAGATCATCGCGGCGTGGCGGCCGTGCGCGTCCATGCGCAGCGCCGAGCGGTTGTCGGCGCGCCACAGGCCGAAGGTGACGAACCAGGTGTGCAGCAGCCCGGGGTGGTACGGGTCCTTGATGTTCTCCTGCATCAGCTTCCAGTTGCCCGGAATGCGCTGGCGGTTGTAGCCCAGCACCACCAGCTCGCGCCCGTCGAACAGGCGATCGAAGTACGGCAGCACGTTCGGGCCGACGTAGTCCTCGAACGGCTCGACGTCGGGATCGAACGACGCGAACACCACGCCGCCGCGCACGGCGACCTCCAGGCGCGTGAGGGAGTGGTTCGCGGTGTCGAAGTCGGGCGGCATGCCGCCTTGCACCTGCCCGTCCTGCCGCACGCCGCGCCGCAGCGGCACGCCCTGCAGGCGCCCGGTGAGGTCGTAGTTCCACTGGTGGTAGGGGCAGGTGAAGTCGCGCCGGTTGCCGTGGCGCTCGCGGCAAAAGCGCATGCCGCGGTGCGCGCACACGTTCTCCAGCACGTGCAGGCTGCCGTCCAGCGCGCGCACGAGGATCACCGAGCGCTCGCCGATCGCGCTGCGCTTGAAGTCGCCGGGATTCGGCACCTCGGCCTCGAGCCCGACGTAGCACCAGTGGCCGCGGTAGAAGAATCGCTGCAGCTCGCGCCGGTAGGTCGCTTCGTCGGCGTAGGCGCGAAACGGGATGCGCTCGGTGCCCTCGCCGGGCCAGCGCACGGCAGAGTCGTCGCCCGCGATGCGCTCGCTCATGGCGACAGGCCCTCGGCCGGGCCGCCCCGACGAGGGCGCACCCCCTCGGGGGGCAGCGAACGCAGCGAGCGCGGGGGCTTCACAGTCGTTCCTCGCGCCACAGGCCCAGCGCGCGCTGCACCGGGCGGTCGGAGAAGCTGAACAGCAGCACGTCGTCGCGCGCATGCAGCGCCAGCGCGTGCCACGACGGCACGACGAACACGTCGTTGGGCTCGAAGTCGAAGGTCCGCTCGCCGACCTGCGCATGGCCGCGGCCCTCGAGACACACCACGACCGTGCCGTCGGTGCGGCGCACCGGACGGGTCTCGAAGCCCGCGTCGAGTCGCTGCACGAAGACGCCGAGGGTCGGCATCGGCGACGCGCCGGTGGCCGGATTCACGAAGCGCATCTGGTGCGCGGTGTGCGGATCGGCGTCGCGCGCCGGCAGGCGTCGCAGCGCCGCGCGCGTCTGCTCGTACGGCCACACGAACAGCTTCGACGGCTGCGCCGGCGTGGCCTCGTGGTCGACCGGCAGCATGTTGGCGCCGTAGCGCGCCAGCGCGTCGCCTTCCGGTCGCGCCTCGGCCTGCACCCCGTCGGCCGACTTCTCGGCGAAGCCCGCGCCGAGAAAACGCACGATCGGGATGTCGAGGCCGTCGAGCCAGATCACCGGCTCGCGGCCGGGATGGCCGTGGTCGTGCCAGGTCCACGCGGGCGTGACGATGAAGTCGCCGCGCCGCATGGTCGTGCGCTCGCCGTCCACCGCCGTGCAGGCGCCTTCGCCGTCGAGCACCAGGCGCAGCGCGCTCTGCGTGTGGCGGTGCGCCGGCGCCACCTCGCCGGGCAGGATGAGCTGCAGCCCGGCGTACAGGCTGCCGGTGATGCACGACTGGCCGGCCAGCGCCGGGTTCTCGAGCACCAGCACGCGGCGCTCGGCCTCGGCCGCGCTGATGAGCTCGCCAGAGCGCAGCACCTGCGGCCGCACGTCGCGCCAGCGCCAGTGCGCCGGCACCGCCGGCGTGACGGGCTCGCGCGGCACCAGCGCGTGCAGCACCTCCCACAGCGGGGCCATGTGCAGCGGGGCGATGCGCTCGTAGAAGTCGCGGCGTGCGGCGCGGCGCTCGGCATCCATGGCGGACGATGATGCGGGATCACCCCGCCGCTGCCAACGCCGCGGCGCGAATACAGTGCATCACCGTCGTGAATGAGCCGGGTGCCGCCGCGTGAATCTGCGCGATCTCGACCTGAACCTGCTGGTGGTGCTGGAGCGGCTGCTGGCCGAGCGCAGCGTGTCGGGCGCGGCCGGCGCGCTCGGGCTGTCGCAGCCGGCGGTGAGCAACGCGCTGCGACGGCTGCGCGGCGCGCTCGGCGACGATCTGATGGTGCGCACGCCGCGCGGCATGGAGCCCACCCCGTTCGCGCGCTCGCTGGCCGAGCCGCTGAACGTCGCCCTCGCCACCCTGGCCGGCGCGCTGGAGCGGCGCGACAGCTTCGACCCCGCGAGCAGCCGCCGCGCCTTCCGCATCGCGATGACCGACATCGGCGAGATCTACTTCATGCCGGTGCTGGTGCGCACGCTGTCCGAGGCCGCGCCGGGCGTCACCGTGTCGACCGTGCGGGCCAGCGCCGCCGCGCTCAAGGAGGAGATGATCGACGGCAGCGTCGACCTCGCCGTCGGCCTGCTGCCCGAGCTGAAGGCCGGCTTCTTCCAGCGACGCCTGTTCACGCAGCGCTACGTCTGCCTGATGCGCCGGGGCCATCCGCTCGCGCGCCGGCCGCTGACGGTGGAACGCTTCGCCGCCGCCGAGCACGTGATGGTCGTGTCGCAGGGCACCGGCCACGGCGCGGTGGACGAGCTGATGCAGCGCCAGGGCATCGCGCGCCGCGTGCGCCTGACCGTGCCGCACTTCGTGGCGGTGGGCCACATCGTCGCGGCGAGCGACCTGCTCGCCACCGTGCCGCAGAAGCTCGCCGAGCGGCTGACCGCGCCGTTCGGCCTGGTGTCGCAGCCGCACCCGGTGCCCCTGCCGCCGATCACCTTGCACCTGTTCTGGCACTCGCTGCGCCACCGCGACCCAGGCATCCGCTGGCTGCGCCAGCGCTTCATCGAGGCCTTCGCCGAGGACTGACCGGGCCGGCGAAGCGTCAGGCCTTCCAGTCGACCCAGCCGCCCCAGGCGGTGAGCAGCACCAGAGCGCCGAACACGATGCGGTACCACGCGAAGAGCGTGAAGTCGTGCGTCGACACGTAGCGGATCAGCCAGCGGATGCACAGCAGCGCGCTGGCGAACGCGAACACGAGGCCGACGGCGAACATCGGCGCGTCGGCGGCGCTCAGCGCGGCGCGCTCCTTCCACACCGAGTAGGCGCCCGCGCCCATCAACGTGGGGATGCCGAGGTAGAAGCTGAACTCGGTGGCCGCCTTGCGCGAGAAGCCGAAGATCATCGCGCCGATGATGGTGGCGCCCGAGCGGCTGGTGCCCGGGATCAGCGCGGCGCACTGCACGAGGCCGACCTTCAGCGCGTCGAGCACGGTCATGTCGTCCACCGTCTGCACGCGCGCGTGGCGCTGGCCTTCGAGGTCGCGCTCGCCGAAGGCGCGCTTGTGGCGGCGCTCGACCCACAGGATGATCAGGCCGCCCACGACGAAGGCCGTGGCCACCGGCACCGGGTGGAACAGGTTCGCCTTGATCGCGCTGCCCAGCAGCAGGCCGAACACCACGGCGGGCACGAAGGCGATCAGCACGTTGAGCGCGAAGCGCCGCGCCACCGGGTCGTGCCCCAGTCCGCGCACCGTGGCGCCGAGACGCACGCGGTACTCCCAGATCACGGCGCACATCGCGCCGGTCTGGATGGCGATCTCGAACACCTTGACGTTCGCGCCGGTGAAGTCGAGCAGCGAGGCCGCGAGGATCAGGTGCCCGGTCGACGAGATCGGCAGGAACTCGGTCAGCCCCTCGACCACGCCCATCACGGCGGCCTTCAGCAGCAACAGGGGATCCACGCGCGCTCCGCGAAAAAAGACGGCGGATGATAGCGACGCGATCTCGCGCGGCTGAGCCCCTCGACGCGGGGTGCGATCCCCGCGTCGTCATCGCACTGCGGGGTGCGATCCCCGCGTCGTCATCGCGCCGCGGGGTGCGATCCCCGCGTCGTCACGTCACCGCGGCACCGGCTGCAAGGTGATCTGCACGCCGCGCGGCGTGACGTCGATGGCCGAGGGCCGGTACCCGCGGCCGGCCGCGGCGTCGAGTTGCTGCGCGGTGAACCGATGCACGGCCACGCCGTCGAGCACCGACTCCAGCAGCGGCGCGCCCAAGCGCTGCACGGTCTCGGCCGCCGCCTCGGGCATGCCGCCGACGCGCAGGCGCTGCACGCGCACGTCGGCCAGGGTCACCGCCGACTGCGCGGCGTCGAAGCGCAGGCCCGACTCCAGCGACACCGCGACCGGATAGCGACGGCGCGACAGCCGCTCGTCGAGCGTGAGCTCGAGGTCGATGCCCAGCCGGTTGGACTCGGGCAGCAGCCGCACGCGCGGCGTGGCGATGCGCAGGTCGAACAGTTCGAGCAGCCGCCGATCGACCGGGAACCGCGCCGCCAGGCGCTGCGCCAGTTCGTCTTCGCCGATCGTGACGGTGCGCGGGCCGAGCAGCGACGCGCAGCCGGCGAGCATCGACATGGCGGCGAACGCGGCGCCCGACGCGGCGGCCCGCACGAAGGCGCGTCGGCTACTCATGCCGCAACGCCTCGATCGGCAGCAGCGAGGCCGCGCGCCGCGCCGGGTAGAAGCCGAAGAACACGCCCACCGCGCCGGCGAAGCCCGCGGCCAGCAGCACGGAGTTCGCGCTCATCGCCACTTGCCAGCCGGCGAACTCGGCCACCGCCCACGTGGCGGCCGCGCCGAGCGCGATGCCGATCGCGCCGCCCACGAGGCTCAGGGTCACCGCCTCGATCAGGAACTGCGCGAGGATGTCGCGCCCGCGCGCGCCCACGGCCATGCGCAGGCCGATCTCGCGCGTGCGCTCGGTCACGCTGACCAGCATGATGTTCATGATGCCGATGCCGCCGACCACGAGGCTCACGCCGGCCACGGCGGCGAGCAGCAAGGTCATCACGCGGCTCGACTCCTCCTGCGCCTGCAGCATCTCGGTGAGGTTGCGGATGCTGAAGTCGTCGTCCTGTCCCGGCTGCAGGCGATGACGCTGGCGCAGCAGCTCGCGGATGTTCTCGGTGGCCACCTGCATGCTCCGGCCCTCGAGCACCTTCACGTTGATCGAGCCCACGCGCTTGAGCCGGCCGGCGGCCGAGCCCTGGATGCGGTTGCGGAAGGTCGAGATCGGCACCAGCACGGTGTCGTCCTGGTCCTGGCCGATGGCGTTCTGGCCCTTGCGGTCGAGCACGCCGATCACCGTGAGCGGCACCTTGCGCACGCGGATCACCTGGTCCACCGGGTCGGCGTCGCCGAACAGCTCGCGCGCGACGGTCAGCCCGATCAGCGCCACCTTGCCCGAGCCCGAGACTTCGGCCGCCTCGAAGTTGCGCCCGGCGGCCAGCGGCCAGTCGCGCACCTCCAGGTACTCGGGTGTCGTGCCGAGCACCGACGTGCTCCAGTTCGCGTTGCCGGCCACCACCTGCGCGCCGGTGCGCAAGGTCGGCGCGACGGCCTGCACCTCGGGCACGTCGAGCGCGATCGCGCGCGCGTCTTCTTCGGTGAGCGACTGCCCGGTCTGCGCGCCGAGGCGCACGCCGCCTTGCGACACCGCGCCCGGCAGCACCAGCATGATGTTCGAGCCCAGGCCCTTGATCTGCTCCTCGACGCGCTGCTGCGCGCCGCTGCCGATGGCGATCATCGTGATCACCGCAGCCACGCCGATGATGATGCCGAGCATCGTGAGGATGCTGCGCAGCCAGTTGGCCGACAGCGCGCGCAGCGCCGAGCGCAGGGCGGCCAGGGTGTTCATGCCGCTGCCGCCTCGACGGCCGGCGGCCGCACCGGCGCCTGGCGGCGGTCTTCGAGCACGCGACCGTCGCGGAAGGTGATGCGCCGCGCGGCCCACGCCGCGATGTCCTGCTCGTGCGTGACGACGACCACCGTGATGCCCTGCGCGTTGAGCTCGGCGAGCAGCCGCAGGATCTCTTCGGAGGTCTGCGTGTCGAGCGCGCCGGTGGGTTCGTCGGCCAGGATGAGCGCCGGCCGGTTGACCAGCGCGCGCGCGATGGCCACGCGCTGCTGCTGCCCGCCCGACAGCTCGGCCGGCGTGTGCTCCGCGCGCTCGGCCAGCCCCACGCGCGCCAGCGCCTCCTGCGCGCGCCGGTGCCGCTCGGCGGGCTTGACGCCGGCGTAGACCATCGGCAGCTCCACGTTCTCGAGCGCCGACGTGCGCGGCAGCAGGTTGAACTGCTGGAACACGAAGCCGATGCGGCGGTTGCGCGTGGCGGCGAGTTCGTCGGCGGGCAGCGACTCGACCGGCACGCCGTCGAGCCGGTAGTGCCCCGAGGTCGGCCGGTCGAGGCAGCCGAGGATGTTCATCAAGGTGCTCTTGCCCGAACCCGACGCGCCCATCACCGCCACGAACTCGCCGGCCTCGATGTCGAGCGACACGCCGCGCAGCGCGTGCACGGTCTGCGCGCCGGTGACGTAGACCTTGGTCAGGTCGCGGGCCTCGATCAGCGCCACGTCGTGCGCTCCGCTCGCCGTGCCTGCGCTCGCGCCATCAGAACGGCGGCCGCAGCCCGCCGCCGGCCGGACGCGACCCCGCGTTGCCCTGCCCCGCGCCGAGCACGCCGGTGACGACCGTCGCGCCCTCCTTCAGCGCCGCCGCGTCGAGCGAGCCCGGCGGCACGACGAGCTCCGTGCTCACGCCGTCGCTGATGCCGAGACGCACCTCGTACGCGCGCGGCCTGCCGTCGTCGGCCAGCAGGTAGAGGCGCCCGCGCGTCGTCTGCCGCCCCGCCATCTCGGCGGCCAGCGCGGCGTAGCGGGTCTTCTGCTCGGGCGTGAGCTGCTCGGCGACCTGCGCACGCAGGTCGGCGACGAGGCGTTCGCGCGCCTTGGCGCGTTCGTCCTCGGGCAAGGCGCGCAGCTCGGCGAAGCGCGGGCGCGCCGCGGCGAAGATCGCGTCGACCTTCTGCGTCTGCTCCTGCGACAGCCCCAGCCCGGCGACGAGCCGGCCGCGCAGTTCGGCGAGCGGGCCGCCCGCGCCCGTCGCGGCAGCGGCCGGCGGCGCGCCGCCGTCGGGCGGCGGACTCGACGGCGCCGCGGCCGATGCGCCCGGCGCCGCCTGCGGCGGCTCGACACCCGCGATGCGCACGCGCAGCGCCGCGTTGGGCACCTTGAGCACCGCCTCGCGCGTGTCGGTGACGACGCGCACGTTGGCCGTCATGCCCGGCAGCAGCAGCGAGCCCGGGTTGGCGAACCCCACCACCACCGTGTAGGTCACCACGTTCTGCTGCGACGTGGCCGCCTTGCGGATCTGCCGCACCGTGCCTTCGAAGCTGCGGCCGGGGAACGCGTCGATCGTGAACGCGGCCTTCTGGCCCAGGCGCACGCGCGAGATGTCGGCCTCGTCGATCGACACCTCGACCTGCATGTCCGACAGGTTGCGCGCGATCACGAACAGCTCCGGCGCCTGCAGGCTGGCCGCGACCGTCTGCCCCACCTCGATGCTGCGCTTGATGACGATGCCGTCGACCGGCGAGCGGATCTGCGTGCGCTCCAGGTCGACCCGGGCCTGCGCGAGCTGCGCCTCGCGCTGCTTCACGATGGCCTCGGCGTTGCGCGCCTGCGCGCGCGCCACGTCGACCTGCGCCTGCGCCGCCTTCAGCGACTCGGCCAGGGTCGCCACCTTCGCGCGCGCGGCGTCGGCCTCGGCCGGCGAGATGAAGTTCTGCGCCACCAGGCCTTGCTTGCGGTCGAGGTCGCGCTGCGCCTCGGCGAGCTCGACCTGCGCGCGGCTCAGCTGCGCCAGCGCGCTCTGCACGTTGGCCTGCGCGGTGAGCACCGAGGCACGCGCGGCCTCGACGTCGGCGCCGGCCTGGCGCAGCCGGTATTCGAAGGTCTCGGGGTCGAGGCGCGCGATGAGCTGGCCCTGCTTCACCTCGCTGTTGAAGTCGGCGAACAGCTCCTTGATCTGCCCCGACACCTGCGAGCCCACCTGCACCTGCGACACCGGCGTCACCGTGCCCGACGCCGACACCACCGCCTGCAGGCCGCCGCGCTCGATCTTCGCGGTGCGGTAGCCGACCGCCGACGCGCCATCGCGCTGCGACCACCACCACCACGCAGCACCCGCCACGGCCGCGACGACGAGGGCCATTACGGTCCAGCGCGTGCGGGTCGAGGCCGAAGGCGTCATGGCCGGGGATTCTAGGGAGCGGCCGCCGCCGAGGCGCCCGCGCGGGATCAACTTCACGCAGGTTTACGCGCGCGACACGCCGGTGCGCCGCGCCGGCTCGCCGACCTCGGGACACCTGTCCCGACGGCGGCTTGTCGACCCGGGCAGACCCTTACCTCCGGTGGGGGTGTGGGGCCGAGGGGTGGGCGGAGAGAATGCGGCGCAGAAGAGATCGCGAGAAGAACTCGCGAAGCAAACGGGAGGGCCGTCGTGAGACTGGCGAGAGGGTTTGGGTTTGGGTTGGGCCGTGGTTGCGACGTGCCGGCGATGCCGCCGGCGTCGTGGCCGTGGCCGTGGCCGTGGCGGTGGCGGTGGCGGTGGCGGTGGCGGTGGCGCGGGAGCGTCGCACTCCGCTTTTTCTCCACTCCGGAACGCAGGGCCGCGCCACGGCGCGACGCGTCGCCGCATCGAGACGGCGCGAGCACGAGGCCGCGCACCGACACGGCGTCCGCTGAATGACCGGCACCCCACTCGACCTCACGCCCTTCGGCAGCGTGCTCGAGGGCATCGGGTTGCTGTACTGGGCGGTCGTCCTCGCGGCCGTCGGGCTGGTGGCGTGGAAGGCCAGGGGCTGGGCCCTCAAGCTGCTGGGTTGCACCGCCGTGCTGGCCGTGCTGGTGCTGCCGGTGGCGCTGCACACGCTCGACCGCCAGCGGCAGATCGACGCCGCCAAGGCCAGGCTCGCCGCGGCGACGGCGCACTTCGAGATGCGATGCCGCGGCGCAGGCGAGAGGATTCATCGCACGGTCGAAGGGGTCGACGGGGTCGTCTGGATGAAGTGGCGAGAGCCCGTGACCAACGTCGGCAACTTTGCCGATCAGTTCAAGCTCGACGATCCGTACGGGCGGGACTGCGGCGGTGAGGACTGCATCGTCCGCCTGCTGCGGGCGACTGATGGACTCGCGCTCGACCCGCAGAAGAAGCAACCGCACCACGCGGGCTATGCGTTCGTGGAGAGCGTCGATCCGCGCGACGGCAAGGCCTATCGCTACCGACTGCGCCTGTATCGGCCGTTCGACCGCGACCCCAAGTGGCTCGACACCCTCGTTCGCGCCGAACTGGTGGCCAGCCCGATCGACAAGTTCACGGCGCGCTACGGCGTGACGTGGGACGACATCTCGACCGTCGAGGACCGACAGCACTGGGTGGCCGGCGGCTCGCTGAAGGTGATCGACCTGCAGACGGGCGAGGTGATCGCGGACCGGGTCGGCTACATGCTCGATCGAGGGCAAGGAAGCCAGGCGGGGTTTCGGTCGCCGTGGTTGGCGGCGGAGCGAACCGCATGCCCGGCATTTCGGACGTCCGCGTCCGGAGAAGCAATCAAGACATCTCGTTCGCGCGACTTCATTCAACTTGCGGTTAAACCAAAGAAGGGAGAGTAGACATGGCAACCAACTCGGTCTCGACGCAATTGACGTTCGCAGCGGTGCAGCTGGCAGCCGAGGCATCTCGATTGGATGAGGTACTGACCGGTACGCTCTCACTTGTTGAAGCGTTGACCTTGGGCAACAACCGCAGCAGCCGTTTCACGACCGCCCAGGCCGAACAGTTCGTCCGCGAATGGCGCGTCGTGTCGCACCAGGCCAACACCGACACCGGGTTCAGCGGCACGCTCTTCGAGTACATCGGCCCCGACGACCCGTCGCGCGGGCTGGTTCGCGGCCAGCGCGTCGTGAGCTTCCGGTCCACGGAGTTCGCCGATGACGCCGCACGCGACGACCAGGCGACCAACGTACTCGAGGTCAAGGCGTTCGGCTGGGCCTTCGGCCAGATCGCCGACATGAAGCGCTGGGTCGATGGCTTGTATGCCACCGGCGCGCTGTCGGCGGCGGCGCCGCTCGGCACGAGACGACAGCTCCGACGAACGCACTCGGTCGCTCTGTGCCGCACATCGCAGCGCAAGCGCACCGCGCGGGAGACGCGTGAACGTGTCGAGGAGGCTCGTTCATGCTTGGCCTGATCTACCTTGGCGCTGCTGCACTCTACCTGGCGACGATGCTCGCGGCCATCGCGTGGGCGTGGCGATACGGGCGTCGGACAGGCGCTTCACATGGCCGTGCGGCGCTGTATGCATCAGGCGCCTTTTTGCTCGTGTACTTGCCAGTGTTCTGGAATCACTTGCCAGTCTGACCTGCTCCCCTCCAGCCGTACCAAGCTAAACGAGAGGGGGTCCGCCCAT
>CAZFET010000044.1:0-16061 GCA_964517545.1 uncultured Burkholderiaceae bacterium | reverse complement strand
TTGTACTTCTCGTTCTGCCGGATGCCCACGGCCTGCGCGGTGCCGGTCTTGCCGCCGCTCTTGTACGGCGCGCCGGCGAACGAGCGCACCGAGGTGCCTTCCTGCGTGACGCCGTGCATCGCGCGCAGCACGAGCTCCACGTGCTCGGGCTTCAGCGGCAGCGGCTCGAGCGCGTCGCTCGCGATGCGCTTGCGCTCGTGGGTCGTGGCGTCCTCGATCTCGCGCACCAGCCGCGGCTTGAAGCGCTGGCCGCCCGAGACGAGCGTGGCCGTCGCGTAGGCCATCTGCAGCGGCGTGAAGGTGTTGTAGCCCTGGCCGATGCGCAGCGAGATGGTCTCGCCGGCGTACCACTTCTGCTGCTCGGGGCGCTTGTAGGCCTTGCGCTTCCACTCGGTCGACGGCAGCACGCCGGTGACCTCGCCCTCGACGTCGATGCCGGTCTTGCGCCCGAAGCCGAACGGCGCGAGCTGCTCGTGCATCAGGTCGACGCCCATCTCGTTGGCCAGCGAGTAGTAGTAGACGTTGCTCGACTTGACGATCGAGCGGACCATGTCCACCGCCCCGAGCCCGTGGTCGCCGTGGCTGCGGAAGCGATGGTTGCCGAACATGAACGAGCCGTTGTCCTGGATCACCGTGGCGGGGCCGCGCTTGCCGGAGTTGAGCGCGGCCATCGCCATGAACGGCTTGAAGGTCGAGCCGGGCGGGTAGGTGCCGCGCAGCGCGCGGTTCAGCAGCGGCTTGTCGATGCTCTCGTTGAGCTCGCGCCAGTTGTCGACGTCGATGCCGTCGACGAACAGGTTGGGGTCGAAGGTCGGCTTGCTCACGAAGGCGAGCACCTCGCCGTTGCGCGGGTCGATCGCCACCAGCGCGCCGCGGCGATCGCCGAACATCTGCTCGACCAGCGCCTGCAGCCGGATGTCGACCGACAGCACCAGCGCGTGGCCCGGCGTCGGCGGGCTGGCCTTCAGGCGGCGCACCGCGCGGCCGCCCGCGCTGGTCTCGACCTCCTCGAAGCCGGTGGTGCCGTGCAGCTCGCGCTCGTAGCTCTGCTCGAGGCCGAGCTTGCCGATGTACTCGGTGCCGCGATAGTTGGCCGCGTCCTCGCCCTCGTCGATGACGTCCTTCTCGGCCGGGTTGATGCGGCCGATGTAGCCGAGCAGGTGCGCGCCGGTCTCGCCCAGCGGGTAGTGGCGGAACAGCCGCGCACGCACCTCCACGCCGGGGAAGCGGAAGCGCTGCGCCATGAAGCGCGCGACCTCCTCGTCGCTCAGGCGGTTGCGGATCGGGATCGAATCGAAGCTCTTGCCCTCGTCCAGCAGGCGGCGGAAGCGCCGCCGGTCGCCGGCGTCGATCGGCACGACCTGGGCCAGGTCCTCGATCAGCCGGTCCAGCGGGCCGGCCTTGGACGGCGTGATCTCCAGCGTGTAGGCCGAGTAGTTGTTGGCCAGCACGATGCCGTTGCGGTCGACGATGACGCCGCGGTTGGGCACGATCGGCAGCACCGCGATGCGGTTGGCCTCGGCCTGCGTCGAGAGCTCGTCGTGGCGCAGCACCTGCAGGTACACCATGCGCGCGGCCAGCAGGCCGAAGCAGAGCAGCACGAACGCCGCGGCCGCGAGCAGGCGGCCGCGGAAGCGGTCGAGCTCGAGTTCGACGTTCTTCAGTTCAGTCACTTGCAGCCTCGGCGTGTCGCGCACGGCGCCCGGGCCCGCTCGCCCGGCGGCCGGCACCCGAAATCATAGGGGCCGGTTCTCGTCGGGGTCGGGCGGGCGGCGCTGCGGCGCCAACAACAGCACGGTCGCCAGCGGCCACAGCAGCGCCTCGAACAGCGGCGCGAGCAGCAGCTCCCAGCCGGGGAACAGGCCGCCGGCGGCCAGCCGCACGAGCAGCGACACCGCGTGCGCCGCGACGAACAGCGGCAGGATCTGCACCGCCTGCGACGGCAGGGTGAACCACAGCAGCCGGCGGTGGATGGCGATCGCGAAGAACGACAGCAGGGTGTACGCCAGCGCGTGCTGGCCGAGCAGCGCGCCTTCGTGCACGTCCATCGCGATGCCGAACAGGAACGCCACGCCGACCCCCACGCGCAGCGGCTGGTGCACGTTCCAGAACACCAGCACGACGGCCAGGAAGTCGGGCATCGCCGGCTGCCGGCCGAGCGGCACGAGGTTCAGCGCGAAGGCCGCGAGCAGGGTGAACGTGATGAACAGCGGGTTGGCCGGCAGCAGCAGCTCGTCGGCGGCGCGCGGCATGATCATCGGCGCGCCCCCTTCTTCGGCGCGGCCTTGGCCGGCGCCGACGACGGCTCCGGCTCCGGCCGCGGCGGCATCTGCAGCCCGACGGGCTCGAGCACCAGCACGTGCCGCACGCCGTCGGGCGGCGCGACCGGCGCCAGGTCCACACGCGCGAAGCCCGCCTCGGCGCGCCGCTCGACGCGCGTGACGCGCGCCACCGGCAGCCCCGGCGGGTACACGCCGTCGAGGCCCGACGTGGTGAGCAGGTCGCCCACCTGCACGTCGGCCGTGTCGGCGATGAAGCGCAGCTCCATCGCGCTGCCGCCGCCGGCGCCGCCGAAGGCCGCGCTGCGCTGCTGCGTGCGCGCGTTCAGCACCGGCACCGCCGCGTCGCGGTCGGTCAGCAAGGTGACCTCGGCGTGCAGCGGAAAGACGCGCGTGACCTGGCCGATCACGCCGGCCTCGGTGATGACCGGCGCGCCCGGCTTGACGCCTTGCGTGCTGCCGCGGTCGACGACGACCTTGCGCGAGAACGGATCGGCCGCGTCGTACAGCACCTCGGCGGCGATCGAGCGCACCGCCAGCGCCGGGCGCAGCTCGAGCAGCGCGCGCAGGCGCAGGTTCTCGGCGGCCAGGGTGTCGGCGCGCGCGGCGCGTTCGGCCTGCTGCGCCAGCGTCGCCTCGGCGCGCTCGCGCGCGGCGCGCGCCTCGGCGAGCCCGCCCAGGTAGTCGGCGCCGCCGCGCCAGATCTCCACCGGCACCAGCAGCGCGCGCTGCACCGGGTGCAGCACGGCGCCGATGGCCAGGCGCAGCGGCTGCACGAGCTGGAAGCGCGTGTCGGCGACCATGAGGAACAGCGCGAGCGCCGAGCAGAACACGACCTTGGTCAGCGCCGACGGGCCCTGGCGGAAGAACGGCGGCGGGGTGCGGTCGAGGGTGCCGAGCGGCATGGCCGGTGCGTGACCTCAGATGTGGCGAGGCCGGCCACGTGCGGGACGCGCCGGCCTCCGCGGTGTCATGGGCACCTTACTCGGACGTGAAGATGGAACCCAGGCGCTCCATGCGCTCGAGCGCCATGCCGCAGCCGCGCACCACGCAGGTCAGCGGGTCCTCGGCCACCAGCACGGGCAGGCCGGTCTCCTCGGCCAGCAGGCGGTCGAGGTCGCGCAGCAGCGCGCCGCCGCCGGTGAGCATCATGCCGCGCTCGGCGATGTCGGCGCCCAGCTCGGGCGGCGTCTGCTCCAGCGCGTTCTTGACCGACGACACGATGTTGTTCAGCGGATCGGTCAGCGCCTCGAGGATCTCGTTGCTGCTGATGGTGAAGCTGCGCGGCACGCCTTCGGAGAGGTTGCGGCCCTTGACCTCCATCTCCTTGACCTCGGAGCCGGGGAAGGCGCTGCCGATCTCCTTCTTGATGGCCTCGGCGGTCGGCTCGCCGATCAGCATGCCGTAGTTGCGGCGGATGTAGTTGATGATGGCTTCGTCGAACTTGTCGCCGCCGACGCGCACGCTGCCCTTGTAGACCATGCCGCCCAGCGAGATGACGCCGACCTCGGTGGTGCCGCCGCCGATGTCGACCACCATCGAGCCGGAGGCCTCGCTGACCGGCAGCCCGGCGCCGATGGCCGCGGCCATGGGTTCCTCGATCAGGTAGACCTCGCTCGCGCCGGCACCGAGCGCCGACTCGAGGATGGCCCGGCGCTCGACCTGCGTGGAGCCGCAGGGCACGCAGATGATGATCCGCGGGCTCGGACGCATCATCGAGCGCGGGTGGACCATCTTGATGAACTGCTTGAGCATCTGCTCGGTGACCGTGAAGTCGGCGATGACGCCGTCCTTCATGGGGCGGATGGCCTCGATGTTGCCGGGCACCTTGCCGAGCATCGCCTTGGCCTCGGCGCCGACGGCCTGGATCGTCTTCTTGCCGTTGGGCCCGCCCTCGTGCCGGATCGCCACCACCGACGGCTCGTCGAGGACGATGCCCTTGCCGCGGACGTAGATCAGGGTGTTGGCGGTGCCGAGGTCGATCGCGAGGTCGGTCGAGAAATAGCGGCGCAGCGTTCCGAACATGGTCTGTGGGGTCCAGCCTCGCGGGCCGGGTGATGGTGTCGTCCGGGGCCGCCGTAGGCCCGCGCGGATGGCTCCGCCCGGAGGGTTGTAAATGGCCGGGGATAATACCCCATCGAATCGTCGTTTCCGCTCGCGGAATGCCCGCGGGCACGCTCGTTTTCCATGCCACTTTCCCCCGAAGACGTCGCGCGCATCGCGCACCTCGCACGGCTCGAGCTGCAGCCGGAGCAGTCGCGCGCGATGCTCGATCAGCTCAACGGCTTCTTCACGATCGTCGAGCGCATGAGCGCGGTCGACACCCGCGGCATCGAGCCGCTGTACACGCCGCTGGCCGCCGCCGGCGAGGTGGCGCTGCGCCTGCGCGACGACGTGGTGACCGAGAGCGTCGACCGCGACGCCCACCAGGCCAGCGCGCCGGCGGTGGAGGCCGGCCTGTACCTCGTGCCGAAGGTGATCGAGTGAGCGCGCCGCCGCTGCACGACCTCGGCGTGGCCGAACTGGCGCGGCGGCTGCGCGCGCGCGAGCTGTCGAGCGTCGAGCTGACGAAACATCTGCTTGCACGGATTGCGCGCCATCAGCACCTCGGCGCTTTCCTCGCCGTCGACGAGGCGCTCGCGTTGCGCCGCGCCCACGCCGCCGACGAGCGCCTGGCGCGCGGCGAGGGCGGGCCGCTCGAAGGCGTGCCGGTGGCGCACAAGGACATCTTCGTCACGCGCGACTTCCCCACCACGGCCGGCTCGAAGATGCTGGCCGGCTACCGCAGCCCGTTCGACGCCACGGTGGTCGAGCGGCTCGCCGCGGCCGGCACGGTCGCGCTGGGCAAGCTCAACTGCGACGAGTTCGCGATGGGCTCGAGCAACGAGAACTCGGCGTACGGCCCGGCGCGCAATCCGTGGGACGTGCAGCGCGTGCCGGGCGGATCGTCGGGCGGCTCGGCCGCGGCGGTGGCCGCGCGGCTGCTGCCCGCGGCCACCGGCACCGACACCGGCGGCTCGATCCGCCAGCCGGCGAGCTTCTCCGGCGTGACCGGCATCAAGCCGACCTACGGCACCTGCTCGCGCTGGGGCATGATCGCCTTCGCGTCCAGCCTCGACCAGGCCGGCCCGCTGGCGCGCTCGGCCGAGGACTGCGCGCTGCTGCTGTCGGCAATGAGCGGGTTCGACCCGCGCGACTCCACCAGCGCCGAACGGCCGGCGCAGGACTTCGTCGCCGCGCTGCGCGCAGTGCGCGCCGGCGCGACCGATTCGCGCCCGCTGGCCGGCCTGCGCATCGGGCTGCCGCGCGAGTTCTTTCCCGCCGCGCTGGCGGCCGACGTGAACGGCGCGGTGCGCGCCGCGCTCGCGCAGATGGCATCGCTCGGCGCGACGCTCGTCGACGTGAGCCTGCCGCGCACCGAACTCTCGATCCCCGTCTACTACATCATCGCGCCGGCCGAGGCGAGCTCGAACCTGAGCCGCTTCGACGGCGTGCGCTACGGCCACCGCGCCGCGCACCACGCCGACTTGCTCGACATGTACAAGAAGTCGCGCAGCGAAGCCTTCGGCCCCGAGGTGCAGCGCCGCATCATGATCGGCACCTACGTGCTCAGCCACGGCTACTACGACGCGTACTACCTGCAGGCGCAGAAGCTGCGCCGCATGATCGCCGACGACTTCGCGCAGTGCTTCGCGCGCTGCGACGTGATCGCCGGCCCGGTGGCGCCCACGGTCGCGTGGAAGATCGGCGAGCAGGGCGACGACCCGGTGAAGGCCTACCTCGCCGACATCTTCACCTTGCCGGCGAGCCTGGCCGGCCTGCCCGGCATGAGCATCCCCGCCGGCTTCGGCGAGCACGGCATGCCGGTCGGGCTGCAGCTGATCGGACGGCACTTCGACGAAGGCACCTTGCTGCACGCCGCGCACGCCTTCCAGCAGGCGACCGACTGGCACCGGCGCGCACCCGGAGGCGTGGCATGAGCAGCGCCCTCGTCCGCGGCTGGGAAGTGGTGATCGGCATCGAGACCCACGCGCAGCTGTCCACGCAGTCGAAGATCTTCTCCGGCGCCTCGACGCGCTTCGGCGCCGAGCCCAACACGCAGGCCTGCGCGATCGACCTTGCGCTGCCCGGCACCTTGCCGGTGGCCAACCGCGGCGCGGTCGAGCGCGCCATCCGCTTCGGGCTGGCGGTGGGCGCGAAGATCGCGCCGATGTCGGTGTTCGCGCGCAAGAACTACTTCTATCCCGACCTGCCCAAGGGCTACCAGATCAGCCAGTACGAGATCCCGGTGGTGCAGGGCGGCACGCTGGAGTTCCTGCTCGGCGACGAGCCGCGGCGCGTGCGGCTGACGCGCGCGCACCTCGAAGAAGACGCGGGCAAGTCGCTGCACGAGGACTTCCACGGCTTCTCGGGCATCGACCTCAACCGCGCCGGCACGCCGCTGCTGGAGATCGTCTCCGAGCCCGACATGCGCTCCGGCGCCGAGGCGGTGGCCTACGCCAAGGCGCTGCACGCGCTGGTGGTGTGGCTCGGCATCTGCGACGGCAACATGCAGGAAGGCAGCTTCCGCTGCGACGCCAACGTGTCGGTGCGCAAGCCGGGCCAGCCCCTCGGCACGCGCCGCGAGATCAAGAACCTCAACAGCTTCCGCTTCCTGCAGCAGGCCATCGACGCCGAGGTGCAGTGGCAGATCGACCGGCTCGAGGACGGGCTCGCGATCGAGCAGGCCACGGTGCTGTTCGACCCCGCCAGCGGCGAGACCCGCGCGATGCGCAGCAAGGAAGACGCGCACGACTACCGCTACTTCCCCGACCCCGACCTGCCGCCGCTCGTGATCGCGCCGCAGTGGGTGGAGCGCGTGCGCCGCGACATGCCCGAACTGCCCGGCGCGATGGCGGCGCGCTTGCAGCGCGACTACGCGCTGCCGGCCTACGACGCGTCGATGATGACGCAGAGCCTCGGCTTCGCGACCTTCTTCGAGGCCGCCGCGAAGGCCAGCGGCGAGCCCAAGCTCGTGGCGAACTGGCTGATGGGCGAGGTGTCGCGCCGGCTCAACGCCGAGGAGCGCGACATCACGAGCAGCCCGGTGAGCGCCGCGATGCTCGCCGCGCTGATCGGTCGCGTGGTCGACGGCACCGTCTCCAACGCCGGCGCCCGGCAGGTGTTCGAGGCGCTGTGGAACGGCGAGGGCGCCGACGTCGACGCGGTCATCGAGTCGCGCGGCCTGCGGCAGATGAACGACGCCGGCGCGCTGGAGAAGATCGTCGCCGAGGTCGTCGCCGCCCACCCGAAGTCGGTCGAGGAGTTCCGCGCCGGCAAGGACAAGGCGCTCAACGCGCTGGTCGGCCAGGTGATGAAGGCCTCGCAGGGCAAGGCCAATCCGGCGCAGGCGCGCGAGCTGCTGCTGGCGAAGATCGGCTGAAGCCGGCCGCGGCGCGCGCCGCGGCTACTTCGACGTGGTGCTCTGCCCGCCGGCACCGCCCGACGCGCCGACCGTGCGTGCGGCAGGCGTCGAAGGCGCCGACAGCGGCCCGAGCGAACCCGGCGTCGCGCCGGACCACAGCTTCTTCAGGCGGTCGAGCTCGGCGTCGTAGAGGTTGTTGATGCGCACGATCTCGGCCTGCTGGTTGGCGATGAGCACGCGCTGCGCCTCGCGCGCGGCATCGTTCGACTCGAGGTCGTGCCTGAGCTTGGCCGGCAGCGCACGGCCCACGTAGAACTCGGCCTCGTCGGCCAGCGGCTTGCGCTCGGCGGCCAGCACCTTCAGCCGGTCTTCCGACTGCCTGAGCGCCGCGCGCGCGGTGTCGAGCGCCGCCTCGCGCGCCTTGGCGTGCGCCGCCTCGTTCGGATAGCGCTGCATCAGCAGCCGGTCGGCGCGCTCGGCCTCGCGCTTGGCGTTGCGCTCGGCCGCGATGCGCCGCTCCTCGGCCTCGCGCGCCGCGCGTTCGTCGGCCGTGAGGGTGGGCGGCACGATGCGGTTCAGCGAACCGTCGCGGTTGAGCACGCGCTGCTCGCGGTCGATGCACTCGGCGATCGGGCGGTCCGAGCGCAGGTGCTGACCCTTGGCGTTGGTGCACGTGTAGACCGTGCCGGCCTGCGCGGCTGCCTGCGGGCTCCACGCGAACGAGGCCGCGGCCGCGCACGCTGCGACGAGACGATGCGTCGACGAGGACGGCTTCACGGTCATCAGACTCCGTAGCGTTCGCGGTAGGCCGCCACCGCGTCGAGGTGCGCGTGCAGCGCGGCGTCCCGGGTGGCGCGAAGATAGTGCAGCAAGTCCGCCAGGGTCGCAATCGAGGCGACCGCAAGGCCGAGTTCGCGCGTGACGTACTGCACCGCCGACCACGGCGCGTCGGCGCCGTTCTCGCTCGCCTTCTCCTGCCGGTCGAGCGCGATCGCCACGCCGGTCGGCTGCGCGCCGGCGGCGCGGATCAGCGCGATCGACTCGCGCACCGACGTGCCGGCAGAGATGACGTCGTCGACGATCAGCACGCGGCCGCGCACCGGCGCGCCGACCAGGGTGCCGCCCTCGCCGTGGTCCTTCGCTTCCTTGCGGTTGTACGCGTAGGGCACGTTGCGCCCGAGCCGCGCGAGCTCGATGGCCACGGCCGCCGCCAGCGTGATGCCCTTGTAGGCCGGACCGAACAGCATGTCGAAGCCGATGCCCGAGGCGAGCAGGCGGCGTGCATAGAATTCGGCGAGTCGCCCGAGCTTGGCGCCGTCGTCGAAGCCCCCGGCATTGAAGAAGTACGGCGACAGCCGGCCGGCCTTGGTGCGGAACTCGCCGAAGCGCAGCACGCCGGCGTCCACCGCGAACTTCACGAAGTCCTGCGCGAGCGGATCGAAAGCGGGGGCGGCGGCATTCATCGACCCGACCTCAACGTCGTCATCATGTTTCGCGTTGTCACCCTCAACCTCAACGGCATCCGCTCGGCGGCGAGCAAGGGCTTCCTGGACTGGGCCGACGGGGCGGGCGCCGATTGTATGGGCGTGCAGGAGGTCAAGGCCCAGGCCGCCGACGTCGCCGGGCGCTTCGAGCGCGTGGGCGGACTCGACGGCCACTTCCACTTCGCGCAGAAGAAGGGCTACTCGGGCGTCGGGCTGTACACGCGCAAGGCGCCCAGCGCCGTGATCACCGGCTTCGACGGCGACGAGTTCGACACCGAAGGCCGCTACGTCGAGACGCGCTACGACACCGCCCGGCGCAAGTTCAGCGTGATCAGCTGCTACTTCCCCAGCGGCAGCAGCGGCGAGGACCGGCAGGCCGCGAAGTACCGCTTCCTCGATCGCATCTATCCGCACCTGGTGCGGCTGAAGGCCGAGCGCGAGTTCATCCTCGTGGGCGACGTGAACATCGCGCACAAGGAGATCGACCTGAAGAACTGGCGCAGCAACCAGAAGAACAGCGGCTTCCTGCCCGAGGAGCGGGCATGGATGACGAAGCTGCTCGACGAGGCCGGGCTGGTCGACGTGTTCCGCCGCCTGAACGACAAGCCCGAGCAGTACACGTGGTGGAGCAACCGCGGGCAGGCCTGGGCGAAGAACGTCGGATGGCGGCTCGACTACCACCTGGCCACACCGGGCATCGCGGCGAAGGCCAGACGCGAGCACATCTACCTGCAGCAGCGCTTCTCGGATCACGCGCCGCTGGTGATCGACTACGACTTCAAGCTGTAGCCGCGGCGGCGACGCGGCGGGCCACGCACCGGCGCGCGCCCGACGCGCGCGGCGGGCGTGCACGACTCGCCGTCGTCGCTGCGCCGCGGTCACGGCGTACCCGCGCGCTTGGCGGGCGCGGGCGCGCAAGGCCGCACCGGCGTCGCAGGCTCTTGCAAACGAGAATCGTTCTCAACTAGACTGCGGCGCAGGAGGTGCCCGTCCATGCGCCGAGTCTTCGATGCCCCGCCCGCCGAGCCCGAATCGGCCGACCCGCAGGCCGCGTGCTGCGGCCCGATCGAGCCCATCGTCGGCGGCACCCTGGCGCTGATGAGCCACTACGCCCGCACGCCCAACCTCGCCGCCGGCGACAAGATCGCGCGCAACCTCGCGCTGCTCGCGCGCCATCCGCAGGCCAGCGCGGAGCTGCAGACCGTGTGCTCGCGGCTGTTCCTGCAGTGGCTCGGGCCGGTGCAGCTGCAGGACGTGCCGGCCGACGCGCAATGGCGCGACGTGTGGCCGATGCCGGCGCAGCCGCAGTAGCAGCGCTCGCCGGGTCGCAGCGCGCGCCGGGTCGCGCCATCCGCCGATCCGGCCGCGCCGTCGTGCGGCGCGAGTCGCGGGCGCTACCATGCGCGCCCGATGCTGCGCTACCTCACCGTCCCCGTCACCGCCTTCGCCCAGAACTGCTCGATCCTCTGGTGCGAGCGCACGATGGCCGCGGCCATCGTCGACCCCGGCGGCGACCTGCCGCGGCTCGACGCGGCGATCGAGCGCCTCGGCGTGAAGCTCGAGGCCATCTGGCTCACGCACGCGCACATCGACCACGCCGGCGCCACCGGCACCCTGGCGCGCCGGCGCGGCCTGCCGATCGTCGGCCCGCACCCCGGCGACCAGTTCTGGATCGACGCGCTGCCGCAGCAAAGCCGCATGTTCGGCTTCCCCGAGGCCGAGCCGTTCACGCCGACGCGCTGGCTGGCCGACGGCGACACGGTGAGCCTCGGCGACGAAACGCTCGCCGTGCGCCACTGCCCCGGCCACACGCCCGGGCACGTGGTGTTCCACAGCGCCGCCGCGAAGCGCGCCTTCGTCGGCGACGTGCTGTTCGCCGGCTCGATCGGCCGCACCGACTTCCCCGGCGGCGACTACGACACGCTGATCGCCAGCATCACGCAGCGCCTGTGGCCGATGGGCGACGACACGGTGTTCATCCCGGGCCACGGCCCGGAGAGCACCTTCGGCCACGAGCGGCGCAGCAACCCGTTCGTCGGCGGCACCTGATCCGCAGAACGCCTCTCAGGATCCGGCCGGCTCGAAGCGCCGCGCCGGCCGCGGCGCGCGCTCGTAGATCGGCTCGACGCGCGGCAGCGACTCCTCGATCTCGCGGATGCGCGTCGGGCCCGACGGGTGGGTCGACAGGAACTGCGGCGGCGCGCCCTTGCTGGCCTCGGCCATCTTCTGCCACAGGCTCACGCCGGCGCGCGGCTCGTAGCCGGCGCGCGCGGCCAGCACGAGGCCGATCTTGGCGGCCTCGGTCTCGTCGTCGCGGCTGAACTTAAAGGTGAGCAGCTGCCCGCCGAGGTCGGCCAGCAGCCGCCCGCCGCTGCCCAGTCCCAGCAGCGCCGCGCCGATCTCGATGACGCCGCGCGTGGCGGTGGTCTTGCCGATGCGTTCGCGCGCGTGTTCCTGCGTGGCGTGCGCGATCTCGTGGCCCATGATCATCGCGACCTCGTCGTCGGTGAGGCGCAGCTTCTCGAGGATGCCGGTGAAGAACGCGATCTTGCCGCCGGGCATGCAGAAGGCGTTGATCTGGCTGCTGGCCAGCAGGTTGACTTCCCACTGCCACTGCCGCGCGCGCGGATTGCAGTCGGCCGTGAGCGGCACGATGCGCTCGGCGATCGCGCGCAGCCGCACGAGCTGCGGGTGGTTCGCCGGCGCGAGCGCGCGCTTGGACGTGGCCTCCTGCTTGAGCTGCAGGTACTGCTGGGCGGCGGCCTGCTCGATCTGCTCGGCCGAGACCAGCTTGGTCACGCCCGACGGACCGCCCACGCCGAGGATGCGGCCGCACTCCTGCGCGTGCGCGGTGCGCGGCGCGCCGAGGCCGAGGCCGGCGAACGGCAGGCCGCACAGGCACATCGAGAACAGGCGCCGCGCGCGGTCGGGCGCCGGGCCGGCAGCGGCGCCGGCCGTGTCGTCGTGGCGTTGAAGCGTCTGGTGGTCCATGGCAGGCAGTCTCCCCGAGGGCCGCAGCGTAGCCCGGATCAATCGTCGGTGCCGGGCGCGGCCGGCTTGGCGTCGAGCGCGCGCACCGGCGCGCGCAGCCACCACAGCATCGCCAACGCCGGCAGCGCCGCGACGGTCGACACGACGAAGAACGACGGCCAGCCGATCGACTCGGCCAGCACGCCGGCCAGCGGACCGACCCACACGCGCCCGACCGCGGCGAAGGCCGACAGCAGCGCGTACTGCGTGGCGGTGAAGCGCTGGTTGCACAGCGCCATGAGGAAGGCGACGAACGCCGCCGTGCCCATGCCGCCGGTGATGTTCTCGAAGGCCACCACCATCAGCAGCGCGCCGTCCACCGGCGTGGGCTGCGCCAGCGCGACGAAGCCCCAGTCGAACGCCGGGCCGGTGAGCGACGGCACGGTGCCCTGGACGTTGACGGCCAGCCACCAGAAGCCGAGGTTGCTGGCCGCCTGCAGCACGCCGAACACGAGCAGCGAGCGCCACAGCCCGAGGCCCATCATCAGCGCGCCGCCGACCAGCGCGCCGGCGATGGTCAGCCACAGGCCGATGATCTTGTTGACCACGCCCACCTCGGCCGCGCCGTAGCCCACGGCCTTGAGCAGGAACGGCGTCAGCAGCGAGCCGGCGAACGCGTCGCCGAGCTTGTACAGCACGATGAACAGCAGGAACGCCGCCGCGCCGGGCTGCGCGAAGTACGAGCGCAGGCCGCCCAGCAAGGTCTCGAAGCGCGCGCGCCGCGCGGCCCACGCCGCCAGCGGCAAGGTGAACGCGATGCCCAGCAGCAGCGCGGCGAGTTCGATCCACTTGGTCTTCAGCGGCGCGGCCAGGCTGCTCGCGTCGAGCAGCGGCGCGAGCAGCGCGCCGGCCACGCGCGTGCCGAAGCGGTCGGTGACGGCGAAGCCCACGGCCACCGCGGCCATCACCGCCACGAAGCCGACGAGGTCGTGGCGCGCCACGCCCTGCGGCGCGGGCGCCGACTTCAGGCGCGGCAACAGGAACGCGGAGACCAGCGCCGCGCCCACCATCAGCCCCGCCATGAAGCGGTACACCTGCGGCCACGTCCAGCCGCCGTCGGCCACGCCGGCGTTGGCCGAGTCGGTCCAGATCAGCGCGATGCCGCCGGACAGGATCATCGCCAGCCGGTAGCCCATGATCGCCATCGACGCGCCGAGCCCGCGCTCGCGCGGCGGCAGCAGGTCGGTGCGGTACGCGTCGATCACCACGTCCTGCGACGCCGACACGAAGGCCACCGCCACCGCGAGCAGCGCGAACGTGCGGATGGCGTCGGTGGGCGACGTCGCGGCCAGCGCCCACAGCACGCCGGCCAGCGCGAGCTGGGTCAGCACCAGCCAGCCGCGCCGCCGGCCGAGCCACGGCAGGTCGAAGCGGTCCATCAGCGGCGCCCAGAGGAACTTGAAGGTGTAGGGCAGCCCGACGAGGCTGAGGAAGCCGATCGTGGCGACGTCCACGCCCTCCATCGACAGCCAGGCCTGCATCGCCTGCCCGGTGAGTGCAAGCGGCAGGCCCGACGCGAAGCCGAGCAGGGTCACCACCAGCAGGCGGTGCAGCGCGGCCAGGCCGAAGCGCGGGGTCGGCACCGGCGCGTCGGCGCGGTGCCCGGGGACGGCGGACATCGGGCGATTCTAGGAAGGCGTCGCGGCGCTCCCGGGCGCGACGCTCAGCGTCGGCCCTGCTGCTGCGCGTAGATCGCCTGCGCCAGCGCGAGCAGCTGCTCGCGGCCGAGGTTGCCGGCCAGCGCGTAGCCGGTGCGGCCCTCGACCCAGTAGAACAGGCCGACGTCGCCTTCGCGCTCGTAGCGGAACTCCGCCGGCACGCCGGTCGAGGCCTTGCGCAGGTACACGGTGACGCGCTGGCAGCCGCGGGGCTGGTACATGAGCATCGCGCAGGGCCGGTCGGGCTCGTCGGGCCGCAGCCGTCCGCCGTCGCGCTCGCCGCCCCGCCCGGTCCGGTCGCACAGCGGCACCGGCCCGTCCACGCGCTTGGTGAGCCAGCGCTGCAGGTGCTGCTCCTGCGCGGCGCGCGCGCCTTCGGGACCCTCGGCGACGTTGACCTCGACCGGGTGGCGGATCTCGGGCACGTACACGCGATGCGCGAGCGCAGCGCGCTGCACCCAGCCCTCGGGCGCAGCGGATGTCGCAGCGAACGGCGCCCCGGACGGCGCATGCACCAGCTGCGCCGCCGGCGCGGCCTGCCGCTGCAGCGCCCACATGAGCGACGCGCCGAACGCGCCGCCGGCCGCGAACACGGCCAGCATCGCCACCCGACGCCATGCCGCCCGGCGGCCGTCGTCGGCGCGGTGCTCTCGCACCAGCCGCTGCAGGCGTTCGGGCACCGGCTCGGCGAGCTGCGGCTGCAGCGCCGCGGCCAGCGCGTCGCGGTCGGCGGCCCAGCGGCGCACGGTCTCGGCATCGGCCGGATGCTCGCGCAGCCACGCGTCGACACGCGCGCGCTCGGCCGGGTCGAGCTCGTGGTCGAGCCACGCCGACAGCATCGCGGCGTCGACCGGGCGTTCGTCGGCGGGTGCTGTCATGGGCGGTACTGCCTCGGCCGCGGCGCCACGTCAGACCACGCGCCGCAGGCTGCGCGCGCCCGCCTGCGCGGTGCCGTCGAGCAAGGCGCGCAGCGCGGCCCGCGCACGCGACAGCCTGGACATCACGGTGCCGATCGGAATGCCGAGCGCCTGCGCGCACTCGGCATAGCTGAACTGCTCGACGCCGGCCAGCAGCAGCAGCTCGCGGTGCTCGACCGACAGCCGCTCCAGCGCGTCGACGAGGTCGATGCGCAGCGCGAGGTCGGGCGCCGGCTCGCCGCGCAGCGCGTCGTGCGCCTCGTGCAGCTCGGCCGGGTCGACCACCTGCAGCCGGCCGTGGCGGCGTCGCTCGTCGACGAAGGCGTGGTGGGCGATGCCGACCAGCCACACGACGATGTCGCGGCCCTGGTCGAACTGGTGCCAGTGCGCGAGGGCGCGCTCCAGCGCGGTCTGCACGAGGTCGTCGGCGGAAGCGGGGTCGTAGGTGAGCGTACGGGCATAGCGGCGCAGGCGCGGGATGGCCTCGAGCAGCTGCTGCCGGAATGCCGTCGGGGCCTCCACGCCGGGTGTACGCGACATGCCGAGACTGTATTCCCGCGCCGCCCGTCGCGGCGCCGGCCTTGGCCGACAATGACCGCATGTCCGCCTCGCCCCGGCTCGCCGCGCCGCCGACCTTCTCTGCCGTCGAGTTCCGCGCCGCGCTGGGCATGTTCGCCACGGGCGTGACCATCGTCACCGCGCGCGACGTCGCCGGACGCCGCGTCGGCCTCACGGCCAACTCGTTCAACTCGGTCTCGCTCGACCCGCCGCTGGTGCTGTGGAGCCTGGCGCGGCGCGCCGGCTCGATGCCGGTGTTCAGCGCCGGCACGCACTACGCCATCAACATCCTGTCGGCCGACCAGCACGCGCTGGCGCTGCGCTTCGCCGGGCGCGAGCTCGACCGCTTCTCCGGCGTGGCGTTCCGCGACGGGCTCGGCGGCGCGCCGGTGCTCGAGGGCGCGGCCGCGGTGTTCGAGTGCTTCAACCGCAGCCGCTACGAGGAAGGCGACCACGTCATCTTCGTCGGCGAGGTCGAGCACTGCGCGCGCCGCGAAGGCGCCTCGCCGCTCATCTTCCACGGCGGGCGCTACTTCGCCGAGCTGCCGCTGTAGCGGCCGCCCGGCGCGGCGTGCATCAGAAGTAGCGGTGGCGGTGCGGGTCGCCGGCCTCGCGCCACAGGCGGTCGGCGCGTTCGGCCCAGCGGTCGAACTGCCGGTCGAGCCAGCCGGCGGAGCCGGTCAGCGGGTGCGGGTGCTGGTGCGCATGCGGGTGCGCACGAGGATGCGAGT
>CAZFET010000043.1:0-16080 GCA_964517545.1 uncultured Burkholderiaceae bacterium | reverse complement strand
GCGCCGACCTCACTGCCGCGGCGGCCGTCAAGGTGACTTGGCCGGACGCTTACGAACAGGCGGCCGAAGAAGCCGGCGTCCTGGTAGCCGACTTCCAGCGCGATGGCCTCGACGGGCGTGTCGCCGGCCTCGAGCAGGTGCTTGGCTTCCTCGAGGCGCAGCGCGTGCACGTACTCCAGCGGACTCATGCCGGTGGCCTGCGCGAAGCGGCGCTTGAAGGTGCGCTCCGGCAGGCCCGACAAGGCGGTCATCTGCGCCACGGGTGACGCGCTGCGGTAGTGCTCGGCGGCCCAGTGCTGGCAGCGCTCGACGAGCAGGTCGCTCGCGCGGCCGGTGACCTTCAGCGATGCGTAGGCGGCCGGGCTCGCGGTGTTCGGGTCCATCAGCTTCATGCGCGCCACCTGCAAGGCGGTCTCGGGCCCGGCGAAGCGTGCGACCAGGTGCAGCGCGAGCAGGTGCCACGACACGCCGCTGCCGGCCGTGACGATGCGCTGGCCCTCGCCGCTCATCACGAGCGTGCGCTCCGGGTGCCAGCGCGTGCGCGGATGCGCGCGCCGCAAAGCGTCGCAGTACGCCCAGTGCGAGGTGGCCTCCAGCCCGTCGAGCAATCCGGCGTGCGCCAGCAAGACGGCGCCGGAGCAGGCCGACGCGACCACCGCGCCCGCCGCGTGCCGCTCGCGCAGCCACTGCGCCTCGGCGTCGTAGCGGTCGTCGAGCGGCTCGCCGGGCGTCACCTCGAGCGTCGAGACGCACACCACGTCGGGCGAGCCGCAGGCGGCGAGCGATGCGTCGGGCGTGACCGACACGCCGCCGGCCACGCGCAGCGGGCGGCCGTCGCGACTCACCACCACCGGCCGGAACCGCGCCGCCGGATCCGCTTCGCCGTGCAGCATCGGCCAGTGGCGGCCGGCGCTCCCGAAACTGTCGAACAGCCCGTACAAGGTGGAGGCCGAGATCTCCGGCAGCGCGAGCAAGGCGACGGTGACAGGTGTCGAGGCGGTCCCCATGGCACGTTTGTCCGGTCGGCAGCAGAAATGACTTTAGTCCACGCGCTCGCTTCGCCCGACCATGGCCGCCTCTTCGATCCACAGGAGTGCAGCGCATGCATCACGTGTACTCACGCTCGGGCGTCCGGGTGTCCTTCGACTCACGCGGCAGCGGGCCGCCGCTGGTGCTGCTGCACGGCAGCTTCAGCGACCACCGCAGCAACTGGGAGTTCGTGATCGACGACCTCGCGCTGCACTTCAGCGTGATCGCCGTCGCGCGACGCGGCCGCGGCGAGACCGATGCGACCGAAGGGCACGCGCTGGTCGACGAGGCCGACGACGCGCTGGCCGTGCTGGCGTCGCTGGGCCTGCCGGCGTTCGTGCTCGGACACTCGTACGGCGCGCAGGTGGCGCTGTCGGTGGCGCAGCGCGCGCCGGAGCGCGTGCGCGGCCTCGTGCTGTACGAGCCGCCCACGCCACGGCTCGTCGCCGGTCCCACGTTCGCGCGGCTCGAGGCGCTCGCCGGCAACGGCGACTGGGGCGGCTTCGCGTGGACGTTCTTCGCCGACGTGCTGTCGGTGCCGATCGAGGAGCTGTCGGCCTTGCGCGCGAGCGACTCGTGGGCATCGATCGTCGCGGACGCGCCGGCGAGCCTCGGCGACCTGCGCGCCTTGCGCCGTCATGCGTTCGATGCGCGCGCGTTCGCGCGGCTGACGCTGCCCGTGCGGTTGCAGATCGGCAGCGAGAGTCCTCGAGCGTTCTACGTCACCGACGCGCTCGCCGCGGCGCTGCCCGACGTGCGCATCGAAGTCCTCGCGGGGCAGGCGCACGAGGGCATGACCACGGCGCCGGAGCAGTACGTGGAGTCGGTGCGCCGGCTGCTGTCGCCGGCGCTGTCGCCGGCCTGAGTCATGCGGCGCGCGGCGCGCCGCGGCGTTGCCGCTTCAAGCCGCGCTCGCGGCGCCGCCGAAGAAGTGGCGGAACACGTCGGGCTCGAGCACTTCGCGCGTGGCCAGGCCCTTGAGCGTCTCGCGGAACGGGCCCGACTCGGTGAGCGGGTCGAAGGCCGCGGGCATCGTCTCGGTCCATACGCGGCCGCTGCCCTGCGTGGTGCTGGCGGCGGCCAGGCGGCCGGTCAGCGATTCGTACAGCGAGGGCAGCTCTTCCCACTCGATGACGTCGCCCAGCACGGGCGGGCGGCGCGAGTCGCGGGTCGTGTGCAGGTCGGCGTGTCGGTGCATGTCGGGCTCCTTCGCTGCGCGTCGGGACAGCAGCGTCGATGTGCGAAGGCTATCGGCCGCGCGACGCGCCGACTGACCGGAAAAAAGGCCGCATCGCAAGCCAGATCGTCCGCGCGCGCGCCGATCGTGAAATGCTCGGCGCGGCGCGCCACAATGCGTGGGCTTCGCGCGACGCTCGTCGCCGGACCGCCGAACCGCCGCACCGACCCCCCACGCGATCCGCGCGATCGAACCGACATGACCATCCTGCTGCTCGGCCTCGTGCTCTTTCTCGGCGTGCACTCGGTGCGCATCGTCGCCGACGACTGGCGCGGCGCGATGCGCGCGCGCCTCGGCGAGGGGCCGTGGAAGGGGCTGTACTCGCTGCTGTCGATCGCCGGCTTCGTGCTGCTGGTGTGGGGCTACTGACTCGCACGGCAGCAGCCGGTGCTGCTGTGGCAGCCGCCGGTGTGGACGCGCCATCTCGCTGCGCTGCTGATGCTCGTGTCGATGGTGCTGCTGGTGGCGGCCTACGTGCCGCGCAACGGCTTCAAGGCGAAGCTGCACCACCCGATGATGCTGGCCACCAAGGTCTGGGCCTTCGCGCACCTGATCGCCAACCAGACCCTGGCCGACGTGCTGCTGTTCGGCGGCTTCCTCGCGTGGGCCATCGCGGGCTACGCCGCGGCGCGTCGGCGCGACCGCGTGTCCGGCACGACCTACCGGCCTGGCACCACCACCGCCACCGTCGCGACCGTGGTCATCGGCGCGGCGGTGTGGGCGCTGTTCGCGTTCTGGGCGCACGGCTGGCTGTTCGGCGTGCGGCCGTTCGGCTGACGCGGCCGCGCCGTCGCGACGACCTTCGTGCCGCGACCGCGATGCCGCGCGCGAACGTGCGACATCCCGCGTCGGGGTGATGGTGCCCGTCACACGCGCGGCGCACCATCGGCGCATGAACCTGCTCGACACCCGCCGCCTGTTCGCCCCGCGCCACCGTCCCGATGCCGCCGCGCTGCGGGCGCGGCACGAGCAAGAGGGCGCCCCTGTCGACCATGGACCCGAGACCTGGTTCGACTCCAGCCAGGACCTGAAGCACGGCCTCGAGGTCACCGAGCTCGACGACGACACGGTCTGGCCCGAGACGCTGCCGGGCTGGCACGCCGGTCGGCCCTGATCGGCAGGGTGCCGGCGCTGCGCCGGCTGCGGCGCTGCGGCATGATCTGCGCTCCCGCAACCGACGCGCAGAGGCGGTCATGAAGGCGATCTGGAACGGCGTGGTCATCGCCGAGAGCGACGACACCGTGGTGGTCGAAGGCAACCACTACTTCCCCGAGTCGGCGGTGCGGCGCGAGTACCTGGTGTCGAGCAACCACCGCACGAGCTGCCCCTGGAAAGGGCAGGCGCGCTACCACTCGCTGCTGGTCGACGGCGACCTCAACCCCGAGGCCGTCTGGTACTACCCCGAGCCGAGCGAGGCCGCCGCGCAGATCAAGGGCCGCATGGCGTTCTGGAAGGGCGTGCAGGTCGTCGAGTGAGGGCCGCGGCGGGCGCCGCGGCCGTGCGCCACCGCGCCGCGCCGCCGGTCAGGCCAGCCGCCCCGCGCGGAAGTCCTCCACCGCCCGGAAGATCTCCTCGTTCGTGTTCATCACGAACGGGCCGTACTGCGCGATCGGCTCGCGCAGCGGCCGTCCGGCGATGAGCAGCGCGCGCGTCGGCGCGTCGCCCGTGGCCTCGAGCACCACGCCGTCGCCCGCGTTGGCGAGGATGGCCATGCGCCTGACGGGCACCTCGGTGCCGGCCACGCGCAGCGCGCCGCGATAGACGTACACGAAGGCGTTGTGGCTCTCGGGCAGCGGCTGCTCGAAGCGCGCGCCGGGTTCGAGATGCACGTCGAGGTACAGCGGCTCGGTCGCCTCGCGCTGCACCGCGCCCTTCACGCCGTGGCTCTCGCCGGCGATCACGCGCACGCGCACGCCGGGGCGCTCGAGCACCGGGATGTCCGGCGCCTCGATGTCGCGGTACCACGGCTCGCGCATCTTGTCGCGCGCCGGCAGGTTGAGCCACAGCTGGAAGCCTTCCATGCGGCCCTCGCGCTGCTCGGGCGTCTCGCTGTGGATCACGCCGCGGCCGGCGGTCATCCACTGCACGCCGCCGTCGTGCACCACGCCTTCGTGGCCGGCGGAATCGCGGTGGCGGATGCGCCCGGCGATCATGTAGGTCACGGTCTCGAAGCCGCGATGCGGATGGTCGGGAAAGCCGGCGATGTAGTCGTCGGGGTCGTCCGAGCCGAAGGCGTCGAGCATCAGGAACGGGTCGAGCCGGCGCTGCAGCGGCTGCGTGAGCACGCGCGTGAGCTTCACGCCGGCGCCGTCCGAGGTGGCCATGCCGGCGACCAGGCACTCGACCGCGCGCGGACGCGCGACGGTGGTGCCGGCGGTGGGGGTGTCGGTGGTCATCGTGCGACTCCAAGGGTGCCGGGGGTACGGCGGCTCGATGCGAGCGCCGCCTCGATGGCGGCGCGCGCCTCGGCCAGGGCTTCCTGCTCGGCCTGCGGCCCCATCGCGAGGCCTTCAGCGTAGATGAACTCGATGTCGCTCATGCCGAGGAAGGACAAGATGGCCCTCAGGTACGGCACCTGCGTGTCGGCGTCGGTGCCGCGGTAGCGGCCGCCGCGCGCCAGCGCGACGTAGACCTTCTTGCCAGTCAGCAGGCCTTCGGGGCCGCGCTCGGTGTAGCGGAAGGTCACGCGGGCGCGCGCGATCGCGTCGATCCAGTGCTTGAACTGTGCCGGCACGCCGAGGTTGTACATGGGCATGCCCAGCACCAGCACGTCGGCCGCCTGCACTTCGGCGATCAGAGAGTCGTCCAGCGCCACGCGGGCGGCCTGTTCGGGCGTGCGCTCGGCCTCGGGCGTGAACAGCGCGCCGAGCGCGGCGTCGTCGAGCGGCGGGTGCGGCGTCTGGGCGAGGTCGCGCACGAGCACCTCGGCGTCCGGATGCTGCAGCACCAGCCGCGCGACGATCTCGCCGGCCAGGCGGGTGGAGACGGCGCCCTCGCTGCGGGCGCTGGCGTTGACTTGCAGGATCTTCACGGCGGGACTCCATGTGTTCGGTCGATGACGATCACTCTATTGGCCGCATCCGCGATCCGGAAGACGTCGGGATGGATAAGATCGTTGCATCGATGGAACGATGGGCCCGTTCGAGGCCCGGCGGGTGACGTCATGACCCTCCAGCCCAACGACCTGCTGCTGTTCGCGCGGGTGGCCGAGAGCGGCAGCTTCAGCCGCGCGGCCGAGCGCCTGAGCCTGCCGAAGTCGACCGTCTCGCGCCGCGTCTCGGCGCTGGAGCGCCAGCTCGGTGAGCGGCTGCTGCTGCGCACCACCCGCAAGCTCACGCTCACCGAGTTCGGTCAGTCGGTGCTCGACCACGCGCGCGCGCTGGCCGACGAGGTCGACCAGACGCTCGCGCTCGCGCTGCACCGGCAGGCCCGGCCGAGCGGGCGACTGCGCGTGAGCATGGTCAACGACCTCGCCGAGAACGTGCTCGGGCCGATGTTCGAGCGCTTCGTCGAGCGCTATCCCGAGCTGCGCATCGAGCTCGACCTCACGCCGCGCCGCGTCGACCTGGTCGGCGAGGGCTTCGACCTGGCGCTGCGCTACGGCGAGTTGCAGGACGACGCGACCCTGGCCGCGCGCCGCCTGTGCACCCTGTCGGCCGGCGTCTACGCGTCGCGCGCCTACCTCGCGCGCCACGGCGACCCGCAGACGCCGCAGGCCCTCGAGGCGCTCGACGGCCTGATGCTGCCGTCACGCGACGGCAGCCCGCGCGAGTGGGAGCTGCGGCGCGGCGACGAAGTCTGGCGAGGCATGCCGCGGCCGCGCACGATGGCCAGCTCGCCCGAGCTGCTGCTGCGACTGGCCGCCGCCGGGCTGGGGCTGGTGGCGCTGGCCGACCGGCTGGCCGCACCGCGCGTGGCGCAGGGGCTGCTCGTGCGCGTGCTGCCCGAGTGGCAGCTGCCGCCCGCCGACCTGTGGGCGGTCTTCCCGGGCCGGCGCCTGATGCCGGCGAAGACGCGCCTGCTGCTGGGCGAGATCGAGGCCGCGCTGCAGGGCTGCTGAGCGCCCCCCGCGGGGGTTCAAGTCGAGTGGCGGAGCCACATCGACTTGAGAGCGAGACGCCGCGCGGCGACCGCGGCCGCCGGCGCCAACGGGCAACAAGAAGGCGGGCGCGGCACGAGGCCGGCCCGCCGGGCAGCGGTGGCGCCGCGCGTCAGATGCCGAGCATCTTCTTCGCTTCGCCCAGCATCTTCATCGAGTCGTCGTGCTTGCCGGCCTTGTGCGCGGCCTCGCCGTCGGCGCGCAGCTTCTTGACCTTGGCCATGTCGGCGTCGGCCATCTTCGGGTTGGTGGCCAGCTTGGCGTCGATGGCCTTCATCTCGTTCGGGCAGTTGTGCGCGAGCGCGAGTCCGGAAGCGAGCGCGAGCGACAGCGTGAGCAACAGCTTCTTCATGGAGGTCTCCTCGTCGGGTCGGGCCGCGTGCGGGCCCGCCGCGGCAATGTAGACCTCGCGCGCCGCTGCCGCAATGACCCGCGCGCCCACCCCGGGCGCGTCGCGGTCGTCCACCTGCTGCGGCTCCCGATGCGCGCCGGGCGGCGCGGACGCTACCCTCGCGCGATGGACGCCGCCGATCTGCGCACCGAGCACCGCCGCCGCCTGCGGCAGGTGTGGCGCTCGGCCGGCTGGCCGTGCCAGGACACGGTGGAGATCGAGCTGCTCGCGGCCGGCCTGCTCGAGCGCGTGCGCGACGGGGCCGGCCACGAGACCCTGCGCGTCACCGACGCCGGCATCGAATGCCTCGCGCAGACCCTGGCGCAGAACCGTCGCGCGTTCGGCGCGCACGAGGCGCTGGTCGCGCGCGTGGCCGCCGAGATGGCGCGCGCCGGGCGCGTGGTCTGGACGCGCCTCGCGCTGCGCGCGCGGGTCGACGACGCGTGGGTGCTGGCGATGCCCGACGTCTACTCCATCCGCCACACCACGGTCGAGGCCTACCTCGAGCCGGTGGTGCACGAGGTGAAGGTGAGCCGCGCCGACCTGCTGGCCGACCTGCGCAGCGCCACCAAGGGCGCGGCCTACCGCGACATGGCCGGCGAGTGCTGGTACGTGCTGCGCGAGGGCATCGCGGAGGCCGACGAGATCCCCGAGGCCTGCGGCGTGATGCTGGCGCGCGCCGGCGCACGCGCCCCGGCCGCCGCGCTGGCCGAGGCTCCGCTGGAGGTGCTGCGCCCGGCGCCGAAACGCGCGCTGAAGCTGCCGTTCGCCACGTGGATGGCGCTGGCGCGGGCGACGCCGCAGGCGATCGACGACGACGCGCAGCAGTGGCTCGGCGACCCCGGCGAGCAGGGCATCGTCGGGCGCGTAGGATGACGCGATGCCGCCTCCGCCCTTGAGCCGCGCGCTCACCCGCGTCGCCGCCGCCGCACTGATCGCGTCGGCGCTCGCGGCCGGCGTCGCGACGACCGCCCGCGCCGAGGCGACCCTGCCGCCCGGCGTGGCCTGGGTGCGCGCGGTGGCCGACACGGACGTCGAGCGCGCCTTCGCGCAGGCCCGGCTCGAAGGCAAGCCGCTGCTGCTGTACTGGGGCGCGGCGTGGTGCCCGCCGTGCAACCACCTGAAGTCCACCTTGTTCAACCGGCAGGACTTCATCGAGCGCTCGAAGTCCTTCGTGCCGGTGTTCATCGACGGCGACGCGCCCGGCGCGCAACGGCTGGGCGCGCGCTTCAAGGTGCGCGGCTACCCGACCCTGGTGCTGTTCGCGCCGCAGGGCGCCGAGCTGACGCGGCTGCCGGGCGAGGTCGATGCGCCGCAGGTGATGGGCGCGATGCAGCTCGCGCTGGCCGGCGGCCGGCCGGTGGCGGCGCTGCTGGCCGACGCGCGTGCGCGCAAGCCGCTCGCGTCGAACGAGTGGCGCACGCTGGCCTTTCACGCCTGGCATGCCGACGACGCGCTGGTGCCGGCCGGCGAGCGCGCCGCGGTGCTCGCCGAGCTGGCCGCGGCCTGCCCGCCGGCCGAACGCGAGGCGTCGTCGCGCCTGCTGATGAAGGCGCTGGCCGCGAGCGACGACGGCAAGGGCCTCAAGGCCGACGACGCCGTGCGCCGGCGCGCGCTGGCGCTCGTGTCCGACCCCGCCGCGGCGCGCTCGCTGATGGACGTGCTGACCGGCGCGGCGCCGGAGCTCGCGCGCGCGCTCGCACCCGACGGTGGCGCGGCGCGCGCGCGCGTGACGGCGGCGCTGGAGTCGGCGCTGCAGCGGCTGCAGGCCGACGCCAGCCTGTCGCGCGCCGACCGCCTGTCGGCGACCCACGGGCGCATCGAGCTCGCGCGGCTCGACCAGCCGAAGTCGGTGCTGCGTCCGCCGATGCCGGCGGCGCTGCTGAAGTCGCTGCGCGAGCAGGTCGAGCGCTTCGATCGCGAGATCGCCGACGGCTACGAGCGCCAGGCCTTCGCGACCGGCGCCGCCTACGTCTACGCCCGCGCCGGCCTGTGGGCCGAGAGCGACGCGCTGCTGAAGTCCAACCTCGCGAAGTCGCATTCGCCGTACTACCTGATGAGCCAGCTCGCCAGCAACGCGCGCCGCCAGGGCCGCCACGACGAGGCGCTGCAATGGCAGCGCCAGGCCTTCGAGCGCAGCGAAGGGCCGGCCACGCGCCAGCAGTGGGGCGCGAGCTACGTGGCCGCGCTCGTCGAGATGGCGCCGCAGGACGCGCAGCGCATCGAGGAGGTCGTCGCGCAGCTGATCGCCGAAGCCGGCGCGAGCCCGGGCGCGTTCTACGAGCGCAGCGCGCAGTCGCTGCAGCGCACCGCGGCGCGCCTGCGCGAGTGGCACAAGGCGGCGGGCGCCGACGGCCGTGCGGCGGCCGTGCTGCAGCGCCTGCAGTCGCGCCTCGACGCCGTGTGCGGCCGGCTCGACGCGGCCGATCCGCAGCGCGCCACCTGCAGCTCGATCGCGAAGTCGCTGGCGGCCGCCGCATGAGCCGGGACGACGCGTTCGCCGCCACGCGCCGTGCGCTGCTGCAGCGCGCCGCAGCGCTGGCCGGTGCCAGCGGCGCGGGCGCGTTGTCGCTCGGACCGTTCGGCCTGCCGGCGGCGCTGGCCGCCAAGGCGCCGGCCGCGGCCGCCGACGACGGCCCGGTGCGGCCGCCGGTGGTCACCGGTTCGTGGGAGCACGCGATCTCGGCCTTCGTGCCGCCGAAGTACCCGAAGGGCTTCGCGCACTTCGACTACGTGAACCCGGCTGCGCCCAAGGGCGGCACCCTGCGGCTGCGCAACCCGGACCGGCGATCCAGCTTCGACAAGTTCAATCCGTACACGGTCAAGGGCGTCGCGCCGGCCGGCCTGCTGATCTTCATGTTCGAGAGCCTGGCCGCGATGTCGCAGGACGAGCCGATGGCCATGTACGGCCTGCTCGCCGAGGAGATGCTGGTCGCGCCGGACCTGTCGTCGATCTCCTTTCGCATCCGCCGCGAGGCGCGCTTCAGCAACGGCGACCCGGTCACGCCACAGGACGTGCAGCACAGCTTCCGCGAGCTCACCGGCAAGCGCGCGGCGCCCTCGCTGCAGACCGGGCTGGCGGGCCTGGAGCGCGTGGAGGTGGTCGACTCGCGCACGGTGCGCTTCGACCTGCGCGAGCGCAAGACCGAGCAGCTGTTCGTCGCCGGCACGATGCCGGTGTTCTCGCGCCAGTGGGGCCGGGTCGACGGCAGGAGCAAGCCCTTCGACGAGATCGTCGACGAGTACCCGATCGCCAGCGGGCCGTACCTGATCGACCGCGTCGAGCGGCCGCGGCGCATCGAGTTCCGCCTGAACCGCGACTACTGGGCCAAGGACCTGGGCGTGCGGCGCGGCTGGTTCAACTTCGAGCGCATCGTCTACCGCATGTACCAGGACCAGGCCATCGCGCGCGAGGCCTTCAAGGCCGGCGAGTTCGACCTGTACAAGGAGTACGGCGCGCGGTCGTGGGTGCGGCAGCACCAGGGCGCGAAGTGGCGCGACGGGCGCATCGTGAAGCAGGCATTCGAGACCGGCACCGGCCAGGGCCTGCAGTCGACCAACTTCAACCTGCGGCGCCCGCTGTTCCAGGACATCCGCGTGCGCGAGGCGCTGACCCTGGCGTGGGACTTCGAGACGATCAACCGCTACAAGACCTTCAAGCGCGCCAACAGCGTGTTCAACAACAGCGAGTTCGCGGCCGAGGGCGAGCCGTCGGCCGGCGAGCTGCGGCTGCTCGAGCCGTTCCGCGCCGAGCTGCCGCCGCGCGTGTTCGGCCCGGCCTTCGAGGCGCCGCGCACCGACGCCGACCCCAATGCGCTGCGGCGCAACCTGCTGAAGGCGCGCGACCTGCTCGAGCAGGCCGGCTGGAAGGTCGCGCCCGACGGCAAGCTGCGCAACGCGCAGGGCCAGGCCTTCGAGTTCGAGTACCTCGACCCGAGCGCGGCCAACCGCAACACCGACTGGCAGCGCAACCTCGACAAGCTCGGCATCACCCTGAAGGACCGCGCGGTCGACTTCGCGCTGTACCGGCGCCGGCTCGAGAACTACGACTTCGACACCATCACCATCGTCGAGCCCGACTTCACCCTGCCGGCGGTCGGCGACCTGTCGACGATCTACGGCTCGAAGGCCGCCGACGAGAAGGGCAACAACAACTTCCGCGGCGTCAAGAGCCGCGCGGCCGACGCGCTGCTGGCGAAGATCGCGCAGGTCTCGACGATGGAGGAGCTGCGCGACGCCGCGCGCGCCTTCGACCGCGTGGTGATGTGGAACTACTGGCAGATGCCCGAGCTGTACAACAACACCGAGCAGGTCTCGTACTGGAACCGCTTCGGCCTCCCGAAGGTGCAGCCGAAGTACTTCAGCGCCGACACCTACTTCAGCGGCATCGTCGAGTTCGGCCCGTGGCCGCTGTGGACCTGGTGGGACAAGGCGCTGGACGGCGCGCCCGCCGCGAAGAACGGACGTTCCGCCTGAGGCCGCGCCATGCTCGCCTACATCCTCAAGCGCCTCGCCCTCATGGTGCCCACCTTGCTGGGTGTGCTGACCGTGACCTTCGTGGTCATGCAGTTCGTGCCCGGCGGGCCGGTCGAGCAGATCCTCGCCGAGCAGCGCGCCACGCAGAAAGGCGGCGAGGGCGGCGGCTACAAGGCCAGCCGCGACGTCGACGCGAAGCAGATCGAGGAGCTGAAGAAGCTCTACGGCTTCGACAAGCCGGCGCACGTGCGCTACTTCGAGATGCTCGCGAACTTCGCGCGCTTCGACCTCGGCCGCAGCTTCATGCACAACAAGGACGTGTGGCAGCTCATCAAGGAGAAGCTGCCGGTGTCGATCTCGCTCGGCCTGTGGACCTTCCTGATCTCGTACCTGATCTCCATCCCGCTGGGGGTGGCCAAGGCGGTGCGCGAGGGCTCGCGCTTCGACGCGCTCACCACCCTGGCGGTGCTGGTGGGCTACGCGATCCCGGGCTTCGTGCTCGGCGTGCTGCTGATCGTGCTGTTCGCCGGCGGCACCTTCTTCGACTGGTTCCCGCTGCGCGGCCTGACCAGCGACCACTGGGCGGAGCTGTCGTGGCCGGCGCGCATCGCCGACTACTTCTGGCACCTCACCTTGCCGCTGACCTGCCTCGTGATCGGCAGCTTCGCCGTGACCACCATGCTGACCAAGAACACCTTCGTCGAGGAGATCCGCAAGCAGTACGTGCTGGTCGCGCGCGCCAAGGGCCTGAGCGAGCGGCGCGTGCTCTACAAGCACGTGTTCCGCAACGCGCTCATCCCGCTGGTCACCGGCTTCCCGGCCGCCTTCGTCGGCGCGTTCTTCACCGGCGCGCTGCTGATCGAGACGCTGTTCTCGCTCGACGGGCTCGGGCTGCTCGGCTACGAGGCGGTGATCCGGCGCGACTTCCCGGTGGTGCTGGGCTCGCTGTACCTGTTCACGCTCATCGGCCTGGTGGTCAAGCTGATCTCCGACCTGCTGTACGTGGTGATCGACCCGCGCGTGCAGTTCGGCGCGGTGGCGCGATGAGCAGGGGCCGTCGATGAGCGCCGTGCTGCCTCCGCTCGCCGAACGCGCCGCGCCCGCGGCGGCGAAGCCGCTGTCGCCCAACCAGCGCGCGTGGGCGCGCTTTCGCCGCAACCGGCTGGGCGTGGTGTCGCTGTGGGTGTTCGTCGCGATGCTCGCGATCTCGACCCTGGCCGAGCTGGTGAGCAACGACCGTCCGATCGTGGCGCACGTCAACGGCCAGTGGTACGTGCCGATGTTCGCCAACCCGCCCGAGGTCGCGCTGGGCGGCGACTTCGCCACCCCCACCGACTGGAAGGACCCGCTGATCGCCGAGCTGCTGGACAAGCCCGGCAACTGGGCGCTCACGACCTTCAATCCGCACTCGGCGACCTCGGTCGACTACTTCAGCAAGCGCGCCGATCCGGCGCCGCCGTGGGCCGGCAACTGGCTGGGCACCGACGGCTTCGGGCGCGACATGGTGGCGCGGCTGCTGTACGGCTTTCGCGTGAGCATCTGGTTCGCGATCGCGCTGACCGTGGTGGGCACCGCGATCGGCGTGCTGATGGGCGCGCTGCAGGGCTACTTCGGCGGCCGCACCGACCTCGTGCTGCAGCGGCTGATCGAGATCTGGGGCGCGGTGCCCGAGCTGTACCTGCTCATCATCTTCGCGTCGATCTTCGAGCCGTCGCTGCTGCTGCTGCTGGTGCTGCTCGCGCTGTGGGGCTGGATGGGGCTGTCGGACTACGTGCGCGCGGAGTTCCTGCGCAACCGCAACCTCGAGTTCGTGAAGGCCGCGCGCGCGATGGGCCTCGGCAACTGGCAGATCATCCGCCGCCACCTCCTGCCCAACTCGCTCACGCCGGTCATCACCTTCCTGCCGTTTCGCATGAGCGCGGCGATCCTCGCGCTCACGTCGCTCGACTTCCTCGGCCTCGGCGTGCCGTCGTCTGTGCCGTCGCTGGGCGAGCTGCTCAAGCAGGGCAAGGCCAACCTCGACGCGTGGTGGATCATCGTGCCGACCTTCGTGCTGCTGACCCTGACGATGCTGCTGCTGACCTTCATCGGCGACGCGCTGCGCGACGCCTTCGACGCCCGCAAGTCATGAGCGAGCCCTCCGCGCACGATGCCCCGCTGCTCGACGTGCGGCACCTGTCGGTGCGTTTCGGCGCGGCGACGGCGGTCGACGACGTGTCGTTCTCGATCCGCGCCGGCGAGAAGTTCGCGCTGGTCGGCGAGTCCGGCTCGGGCAAGTCGGTGACGGCGCTGTCGGTGCTGCGGCTGCTCGACGGCGCCACGACCGGCGGCTCGATCCGCTTCGCCGGCGAGGAGCTGACGGCGAAGTCCGAGCGCGAGATGCGCGGCGTGCGCGGCGCCTCGATCGGCATGATCTTCCAGGAGCCGATGACCGCGCTCAACCCGCTGTACACGGTGGGCAACCAGATCGCCGAGGTGCTCGAGCTGCACGAGGCCCTGCGGCCGAACGCGGCGCGCGCGCGCGCGATCGAGCTGCTGGCGCGCACCGGCATCCCCGAGCCCGAGCGCCGCGTCGACGCCTACCCGCACCAGCTGTCGGGCGGCCAGCGGCAGCGCGCGATGATCGCGATGGCGCTGGCCTGCAAGCCGCGGCTGCTGATCGCCGACGAGCCGACCACCGCGCTCGACGTGACGATCCAGGCGCAGATCCTCGCGCTGCTCGACGAGCTGCAGCGCGAGATGGGCATGGCGCTGATGTTCATCACGCACGACCTCAACCTGGTGCGCCGCTTCACGCACCGCGTCGGCGTGATGGAGCGCGGCCGCCTGGTCGAACTCGGCGACACCGCGACGGTGTTCGGGCAGCCGCAGCACGCGTACACGCGCAAGCTGCTGGCGAGCCGGCCCGAGCGGCTGGTCGAGCCCGTGGCGGCCGACGCGCCGGTGCTGGTGCGCGGCGATGCGCTCGACGTGAGCTTCTCCATCGCGAAGGGCTGGTTCCGCAGCGCGCAGTTCCACGCCGTGCGTCGCGCGACGCTCGAACTGCGCCGCGGCGAGACCTTGGGCATCGTCGGCGAGTCGGGCTCGGGCAAGACCACCCTGGGCATGGCGCTGCTCGCGCTGCAGCCGATCGCCGGCGGCCGCGTGGAGTTCGACGGGCAGCGCATCGACGACGCCGGGCGCGACGCGTTGCGCGCGA
Organism: uncultured Burkholderiaceae bacterium; assembly: GCA_964517545.1. Lineage (GTDB taxonomy): Bacteria > Pseudomonadota > Gammaproteobacteria > Burkholderiales > Burkholderiaceae_C > CAZFET01. The sequence continues at coordinate 1,649 of CAZFET010000043.1, read as the reverse complement.
TGCGCCGGCGCATGCAGGTGGTGTTCCAGGACCCGTTCGGCTCGCTCAGCCCGCGCATGACGATCGGCCAGATCGTCGGCGAGGGCCTCGAGCTGCACCGGCCCGAGCTGTCGCCCGACGAGCGCGAGCGGCACGTGCTGCAGATGCTCGACGAGGTGGGCCTGTCCGAGCGTCACGGCGTGAACGACGTGCTGCAGCGCTATCCGCACGAGTTCTCCGGCGGCCAGCGCCAGCGCATCGCGATCGCGCGCGCGGTGGTGCTGCGGCCCGACGTGCTGGTGCTCGACGAGCCCACGTCGGCGCTGGACGTGTCGGTGCAGCAGCAGGTGCTGCGGCTGCTGGTCGAGCTGCAGCGGCGCTACGGCATGAGCTACGTGTTCATCAGCCACGACCTCGCGGTGGTGCGCGCGATGAGCCATCGCGTGATGGTGATGAAGGACGGCGACGTGGTCGAGCAGGGCGAGGCCGAGGCGCTGTTCGCGGCGCCGCAGGCGCCGTACACGCGCGCGCTGCTGGCGGCGGCGCAGCTCGCCTGAGCCACGCGGCCCGGCGCGCTCAGCGCGCGCCGGCCGACTCGAGGATGCGCACGATCTGCCGCTGCCCGCGCTGGCGCGCGTGCTGCAGCGCCGTGACGCCGTGCGAGTCGGGGATGTTCACGTCGGCGCCGGCGGCGACGAGCAGCCGCACGATCTCGGTGTGGCGGGGCCCTCCGTCGCCGAGGATCACGGCTTCGAGCAGCGCGGTCCAGCCGAGCCGGTTGACGTGGTCGACGTCGATGCCGGTGCCGAGCAGCTCGCGCACGGTGTCGACGTGCCCGTGGTGCGCGGCCGGGATGAGCGCGGTGCCGCCGTAGCGGTTCACGCTCTTCAGGTCGGCGCCGGCGGCGAGCGTGAGCTTCAGGATCTCGAGCCGGCCCTCGGCCCCGGCCAGCAGGAACGCGCTGTTCTGCAGATCGTCCTTCGCGTTCACGTCGGCGCCGCGTTCGATGAGCAGCCGCGCGGCGGCCGGCTTGTCCGCGTAGGTCGCCGCCAGCAGCGCGGTGCGGCCGCGCGCGTCGCGCGCGTCGATCTGCGCGCCCGCGTCGAGCAGGCGCCGCAAGGTCGTCACGTCGCCGCGCTCGGCCGCGGCGATGAGCGGCGCCACGTCGGCCCAGACGGGGCGCATCGGCGCGAGCAGCACCGGCACGGCCAGCGGCAGGATCAGCGCGACCATCACCGCGGCCAGGCGAGGCCGGCGCGCTCGTCGGGAATCCAGCATGGCGCGAAGCGTAGCGCGGCCGCGGCCTCGCACGCCACGTGCCGTGCGCGTCCGCGCCGGCGGCGGGGTGACGCTCAGGCCTTGCGCATCGGGCAGGTGCTGACACCCAGCAAGGTGTACGCCGGGCACCAGCCGATCGCGCCGGTGACGAGCGGCACGATGCCGATCCAGCCCCACAGGCCGATCGTGCCGGTGAGCGTGAGTGCGATGAGCGCGAGGCCGACGACGATGCGCAGCGCGCGGTCCAGGGTGCCTTCGTTGCGGGTCATGAGGGGTGCCTCTCGGAGGTCGATGCGTCGGCACGTCGCCGACGGAATCATCCTGCCGCTCGTGGCGGGTCGTGGTCGGTGACTGCGGTCACCCAGCGGCTTGAGGCCGGACGACGCGCACCC
>CAZFET010000042.1:5663-16123 GCA_964517545.1 uncultured Burkholderiaceae bacterium | reverse complement strand
TGTGGATGTCGTACGAGGACACGATCCGCGTGGCCGACCTGAAGACGCGCGCCAGCCGCTTCGAGCGCGTGGCCGGCGAGGTGCGCGCGACGCAGCAGCAGATCGTCGGCATCGCCGAGTTCATGCACCCGCGCCTGCAGGAGATCTGCGAGACGCTGCCCGCACCCGTCGGCCGCTGGCTCGCCGGCTCGGGCGGACCGCGCCGGCTGGTCGAGCGCTTCACGCGCAAGGGCCGCGTGGTCGACACCACGTCGCTCGGAGGCTTCCTGATGCTGTACGCGCTGGCCGGCCTGAAGCGCTGGCGGCGCGGCACCTTGCGCTACGCGATGGAGAACGAGCGCATCGAGCGCTGGCTGGAGCGCGTCGAGTCGGCCGCGCGCGTGAACCCGTCGCTCGCGCTGGAGCTCGCGCAGTGCCAGCGCCTCGTCAAGGGCTACAGCGACACCCACGAGCGCGGCCTGCGCAACTTCGAGACGGTGATGGCCGCGTTCGAGCGTGCCGGCGCCGCGATGCCGCCGGCCGCGCTGCGCGAGCTGCGCGAGGCTGCGCTCGCCGACGAGCACGGCCACAAGCTGCGCGAGGCGCTCGCGCGGCACTCCTTGCTGAAGGAGGCGGCGTGAGCGGCGGCGCCACCCTGCCGGTCCTCACCCTGCGCGTGGCCGCGGCCGACGCGCTCAACCCGCTCGTGCGGCGGCTGCGGCTCGCGGCGCCCGACGGCTCGGCGCTGCCCGGCTTCGACGCCGGCGCGCACGTGCGCGTGAAGGTCACCCTCGCCGACGGCCGCCGCGACTGGCGCCACTACTCGCTCGTGAACTTCTCGCCCGCAGCCGGCGCGACCGAGTCGCCGCGCGAGTACGTGATCGCCGTGCGGCGCGAGGACGACGGCCGCGGCGGCTCGCGCTACATGCACGAGCGCGTGCAGCCCGGCGACCTGCTCGAGATCGAGGCGCCGAAGAACGAGTTCCCGCTGCGCGCGCACGCGGGGCGTGCGGTGCTGGTGGCCGGCGGCATCGGCATCACGCCGCTCACCGCGATGGCCGCGCGCTGTCGCGGCGAGGGCCGCGCGGTGCGGCTGCACTACGCCGGCCGCAGCCGCGCGCTGCTCGCCTTCCTGCCCGAACTGCAGGCGCTGCTCGGCGACGACCTCGCGCTGCACCTCGACGACGAGGCCGGCGCGCCGCTCGACGTCGACGCCTTGCTCGACGGCTGCGGACCCGACGACCAGCTCTACGGGTGCGGCCCCAGGCCGATGCTCGATGCGGTGCTCGCGCGCAGCCAGGCGCGCGGCTGGACGCGCGAGCGCGTGCACTTCGAGCTCTTCACCACGCCGCAGGCCGAGGCGGGCGACGGCTCGTTCGAGGTGGTGCTGCAAGGCAGCGGTCGCACGGTCGTCGTGCCGCCCGGCAAGACCATCCTCGACTGCCTGATCGACGCCGGCGTCGATCCGCTGTTCGACTGCCGGCGCGGCGAGTGCGGCGTGTGCTCGACCGCCGTGATCGAAGGCGAGATCGACCACCGCGACTACTTCCTGAGCGACGCCGAGAAGGCGTCGGGCAGGGTGATGCAGATCTGCGTGTCGCGCTGCCGCGGCACGCGACTGGTGCTGGACCTGTGAACGCGAGGCCCACGATGGACACGACCGCCACGCCTTCCGCTTCGATCCCCGTCGCCGCCGGCCGCTACCGCGGCCGTCCCGACGCCGTGCGCGCGCTGGTGCAGCCCGACCGCGTGCACCGCGACCTGTACATCTCGCCCGAGATCTTCGAGCTGGAGCAGGAGCACTTCTTCGCCAACACCTGGAACTACGTCGGCCACGACAGCCAGATCCCGAAGCCGGGCGACTACCTCGGCGCCGACATCGCGGGCCGGCCGCTGATCGCCGTGCGCCACACCGACGGCACGGTGCGCGTGATGATGAACCGCTGCGCGCACAAGGGCTCGCGCCTGGTGAGCCAGACCTGCGGCAACACCGGCAAGTTCTTCCGCTGCCCGTACCACGCGTGGACCTTCAAGACCGACGGCTCGCTGCTGGCCATCCCGCTGAAGAACGGCTACGAAGGCACGCGGCTGCACGAGTGCGAGTCCGCCAGGGGGCTGGTGACGGTGAAGCACGTGCGGCTGTACCGCGGCTTCATCTTCGTGAAGCTCAACGACGCCGGCCCCGACTTCGAGGCCTACTTCGGCGACTCGCTGAGCTCCATCGACAACATGGCCGACCGCTCGCCGCAGGGCGAGCTCGAGATCGCCGGCGGCTGCCTGCGCTACCTGCACGCCTGCAACTGGAAGATGTTCATCGAGAACCTCAACGACACCATGCACCCGATGGTGGCGCACGAGTCCTCGGCGGGCACGGCCAAGCGCATGTGGGCCGACAAGCCGGCCGACGCGCCCAAGCCGATGGCGATCGAGCAGTTCGTGCCGTTCATGTCGGACTACCAGTTCTTCGACGAGATGGGCGTGCGGGTGTTCGACAACGGACACAGCTTCTCGGGCGTGCACTTCTCGATCCACAGCAAGTACTCGCCGATCCCCGGCTACCACGAGGCGATGGTCGCGGCCTACGGCGAGGAGCGCACGAAGCAGATCCTCTCGCTGACGCGCCACAACACCGTCTACTACCCGAGCCTCACGATCAAGGGCGCGATCCAGTCGATCCGCGTGGTGCGCCCGATCGCGGTGGACAAGACCCTGATCGAGAGCTGGACCTTCCGCCTCAAGGGCGCGCCGCCGCAGCTGCTGCAGCGCACCTGCATGTACAACCGGCTGATCAACTCGCCGTTCTCGGTGGTCGGGCACGACGACCTGCAGGCCTACCGCGGCATCCAGAGCGGCCTGCACGCGAGCGGCAACGACTGGGTGAGCCTGCACCGCGACTTCCGCGAGTCCGAGGTCGGCCAGGCCGATCTGACGGTCAACGGCACCAGCGAGATCTCCATGCGCAACCAGTACCGCGCCTGGCTCAAGTACATGACGCTCACGATGTGAGGAAGGGGCACGCGATGGGCACCGACACCGCCACCGCCACGGTCACCGAGCAGGACCTGATCGACTTCGTCGTGCGCGAGGCGCGCCTGCTCGACGCGAAGCGCTACGACGAGTGGAACGCGCTGTTCACCGACGACGCGTACTACTGGGTGCCGCTCGCGCCCGACCAGGACGACGGCGTGAACCACACGTCGCACATGTACGAGGACAAGCTGCTGCGCGACCTGCGCATCGAGCGGCTCAAGAGCCCGCGCGCGTTCTCGCAGCAGCCGCCCAGCCGCTGCCACCACCTGCTGCAGACGCCGACGGTCGAGACCTTCGACGCGGCGGCGAACCGCTACGTCGTGCGTACCGAGTTCCACTACACCGAGTCGCAGGGCGACGAACTGCAGTTCTACGTCGGCACCTTCTTCCACCACCTGAGCGTGCACGACGGCGCGCTGAAGATGACGCTCAAGCGCGTGAACCTGCTGAACTGCGACGCCGCGCTGCCGGCGGTCCAGCTGTTCATCTGACCCGCGCGCGAGGCGACGGCCGATGTCCATCGTGACGGTCCACCAGCGGTTCGCGGCCACGTCGGCCGAGCGGCCCGACGGCGACTTCCTGCGGGTCGAGCCGGTCACCGCCGCGGCCTACGGCCTCGAGCCCGGCGTCGTGCGCTGGCGCGACGCGCAGGCCGAGGTCGAGCGCCTGCGCGGCGCCTACGCCGCCGCGGGCTGCGGCCACGGCCATCGCGTCGGCCTGCTGCTCGAGAACCGCCCGGCCTTCCTGCTGCACTGGTTCGCGCTCAACGCGCTGGGCTGCAGCGTCGTGCCGATCCACGCCGACCTGCGCGCGGCCGAGCTGGAGTACCTGATCGGCCACAGCGGGATCGTGCTCGCGGTGGCGCTGCCGTCGCGCGTCGACGCGCTGCGCGACGCGGCGCGCGCATGCGGCAGCGGCTGTGTGGTGGTGCCGCTCGAAGCGGTGGGCCGCGACGGCGTGCCGCGCATCGCCGCGCCCGCGCCGCAGGCCGGCGCCCCCGTCGGCCCCGGCACCGAGTGCGCGCTGCTGTACACCTCGGGCACCACCGGCCGGCCCAAGGGCTGCCGCCTGTCGAACGACTACTTCCTGCGCGCCGGCCGCTGGTACGCGGCGCTCGACGGCGTGTGCTCGGTGCGGCCGCACGCCGAGCGCGTGATCACGCCGCTGCCGCTCAACCACGTGAACGCGATGGCGTTCTCGACCATGGTCGTGCTCACCGCGGGCGGCTGCCTCGTGCAGCTCGACCGCTTCCACCCGACGAGCTGGTGGACGAGCGTGCGCGACAGCGGCGCGACGATCCTGCACTACCTGGGCGTGATGCCGGCCCTGCTGCTGGCCGCGCCCGAGACTCCGGCCGACCGCGACCACGCGGTGCGCTGGGGCTTCGGCGCCGGCGTCGACCGGCGGCACCACGCGCCGTTCGAGCGGCGCTTCGGCCTGCCGCTGGTCGAGGCCTGGGCCATGACCGAGACCGGCGCGGCGGCCTGCATCATGGCCAATCACGAACCGCGGCACGTCGGCACGCACTGCTTCGGCAAGCCCGAGGCCTTCGTCGAGGTGCGCGTGGTCGACGACGAGGGGCGCGACGTGCCGGCCGGCACGCCGGGCGAGCTGCTGGTGCGCGCGGCCGGGCCCGACCCGCGCGCCGGCTTCTTCAGCGGCTACCTGAAGGACGACGCCGCGACCGAGGAGGCGTGGGCCGGCGGCTGGTTCCACACCGGCGACGTGGTGCGCGCCGACGCGGCCGGGCTGCTGTACTTCGTCGACCGCCGCAAGAACGTGATCCGGCGCAGCGGCGAGAACATCTCGGCGCTCGAGGTCGAGAGCGTGCTCAACCAGCACCCGGCGGTGAAGGCCTCGGCCGTGGCCGCCACCCCCGACGCGGTGCGCGGCGACGAGGTGCTGGCCTGCATCGTGCCGCACGAACCGGTGGCGCCGCAGGCGCGCGAGGCGCTGGCCGCCGACGTCGTCGCGCACGCGCTCGCGCGACTCGCGTACTACAAGGCGCCGGGCTGGGTGGCCTTCGTCGACACCTTGCCGCTCACCGTGTCGCAGAAGATCCAGCGCGGCGAGCTGCGCGCGCTGGCGCAGTCGCTGCCCGGCCAGCCGCACTGCATCGACACGCGCGCGCTGAAGAAGCGGCCGCAGGAGGCGCCGCGGTGAGCCGCCGCCTCGGCTACGACGGGGTCGCGGTGGCCGTGCCGGTCACCGTGCCCTACGTGCGCTACTCCACCGAGGGGGCGCACTGGTTCATCGGGCGCGCGCTGCGCGCGCTGCTCGACGCATCGGGGCTCGACAAGCGGCAGATCGACGGCCTCACGATCAGCAGCTTCTCGCTCGGCCCCGACACGGCGGTGGGGGTCACGCAGCACCTCGGCCTCGCGCCGCGCTGGCTCGACCACCTGCCCAACGGCGGCGCCTCCGGCGTGATGGCGCTGCGGCGCGCGGCGCGCGCGGTGCAGGCCGGCGACGCCGACATCGTGGCCTGCGTCGGCGCCGACACCAACCACGTCGACTCGTTCCGGCTGATGCTCGGCGGCTTCAGCACCTTCGCGCGCGACGCGAGCTACCCGTACGGTTCGGGCGGCCCGAACTCGATCTTCGCGTTCATCACCGCGCACTACATGCGCCGCTTCGGCGCCGCGCGCGAGGACTTCGGCCGCATCGCGGTGGCGCAGCGCGCCAACGCGCTGAAGAACCCGAACGCGCTGTTCAAGAAGCCGCTCACGCTCGACGAGTACATGGGCGCGCGCGCGATCGCCGAGCCGCTGCACCTGTTCGACTGCGTGATGCCCTGCGCCGGCGCCGAGGCCTTCCTCGTGCTGCGCGAGCAACGCGCGCGCGAGCTGGGGCTGCCGCACGCGCTGCTGCGCGGCGCCATCGAGCGCCACAACGCCTACGCCGACGACCCGGTCATGCTGCGCGGCGGCTGGCTGATGGACCGCGACGAGCTGTACGCGCAGGCCGGTGCGACGCCGCAGGACGTCGACTTCGTGCAGACCTACGACGACTATCCCGTCATCGTGATGCTGCAGTTCGAGGACCTCGGCTTCTGCGACAAGGGCGGCGGGCCGGCCTTCGTGCGCTCGCACACGCTCACCTTCGACGGCGACTTCCCCGCCAACACCGGCGGCGGCCAGCTCTCGTGCGGCCAGGCCGGCGCGGCCGGCGGCTTCGTCGGCATGACCGAGGCGATCCGCCAGCTCACCGGCGCGGCCGGCGAGCGCGCGGTGCCGGGCGCGAAGCTCGGCCTGGTGACCGGCTTCGGCATGGTGACCTACGACCGCTGCCTGTGCACGGGCGCGGCGCTGCTGGGAGCCGCGTCGTGACCATGCCGCTCATGAAGCCCCGGCGCAAGAACCCGGTGCTGCGCACGCGGCAGATGAACCTGCCGCCGTGGGCGCGCGGGCGCACGGCGCTGGGCATGACGGCGGCGGCGGCCGAGGGCCGCTTCGAGCTGCAGGTGTGCGACGAGTGCGGCAGCGTGCAGTACCCGCCGCGCGAGGCCTGCGGGCACTGCCTGTCGGCGCGCCTCGCGTGGCGGGCGGAGTCGGGCGACGGCAGCTTGCAGGCCGGCACGACCCTGCACCACAGCAACGACCTGTTCTTCCGCGAGCGCCTGCCGTGGCGGCTGGGCGTGGTGCAGCTCGACGCCGGGCCGTCGGTGATCGTGCACCTGCACGACGAGGTGGGCCCGGCGCCGCAGCGCGTGAAGGTGGGGGCGCGGCTCGACCGCGCCGGGCAGGCGGTGCTGATCGCGTTTCCAGTCGAAGGGAGCGAACACATGGCAGACGACCGGATGCTGCGGGAGATGACCTGCGACCCGAAGTTCCGCAAGGTGCTGGTCACCGACGGCAAGACCGCCGTGGGCCAGGCGCTGGTGAAGGCGCTGGCCAGGGCCGGCGCCGACATCGTGTGGGTCGGCCACGCCGAGCCGTGGAAGAAGCTGCCGGGCCTCGACGACATCCGCGCGCTCGACGCGGTGACCCTGGTGCCGCTGGACCTGACCAACGAGCGCTCGGTCACCGAGCTGGCCGGCGAGATCGGCGGCAAGGTGGACATCGTGATCAACAACGCCGAGCTGCACCGCAGCTTCGGCATCGGCGCGCGCCGCGGCACCGACGCCGCGCGCAGCGAGATGGAGATCAACTACTTCGGCCTGCTGCGGCTGGCGCAGGCCTTCGGCCCGGCGCTCAGGGGCCGCTCGGCCGACGGCGTGGCGAGCGCCGTCGCGTGGGTGAACCTGCTGTCGATCTACGCGCTGGCGAACTTCCCGCCGCACGGCACCTTCTCGGCGTCGAAGGCCGCGGCGCTGTCGCTGTCGCAGTGCCTGCGCGCCGAGATGCGGCCGGCCGGCAGCCGCGTGGTCAACGTGGTCCCGGGGCCGGTCGACGACGAGTGGAACCAGAACCTGCCGCCGCCGAAGCTCGCGCCGGCGGCGCTGGCCGCGGCCGTGGTGCACGCGCTGAAGGACGGCATCGAGGACGTGTACCCCGGCGACGTGGCGCAGGAGTGGCTCGAGCGCTGGCGCGCCAACCCCAAGGTGCTGGAGCGCGAGATCGCGGCCGGCGGGAGCTGACGACATGCAGGCCACCCCCTCGATCCTCGCCGCCGTCGCCGCCGCGCTCGCGGGCGGCCGCATCCGCGTCGTCGACCTCACGCAGACGCTGACGCCGGAGTTTCCGCAGATCGCGCTGCCGCCCGAGATGGGGCAGTGCTGGCCGTTCCGCATCGAGGAGATCTCGGCCTACGACGAGCGCGGCCCGGCCTGGTACTGGAACAACTTCTCCTGCGGCGAGCACACCGGCACGCACTTCGACGCGCCGATCCACTGGATCTCCGGCCGCGACCTGCCGCACAACTCGGTCGACACGATCCCGGTGCAGCACTTCGTCGCGCCGGCCTGCGTGATCGACTGCTCCGAGCAGGCCCAGGCCGACCCCGACTACCTGCTCACGGTGGCCGACATCGAACGCTTCGAGGCGCGGCACGGCCGCATCCCGCCCGGCCACTGGGTGCTGATGCGCACCGACTGGAGCAAGCGCAGCGACCCCGAGGCCTACCAGAACTTCGACGAGACCGGCCAGCACACGCCGGGCCCGAGCAGCGAGGCGGTGCGGTTCCTCGTCGAGCGGCGCGACGTGCTGGGCTTCGGCTCCGAGGCGATCGGCACCGACGCCGGCCAGGGCTACCACCTGCGCCCGCCGTACCCGTGCCACTACTTCATGCACGGCGCGGGCCGCTACGGCCTGCAGTGCCTGACCAACCTCGACCTGCTGCCGCCCACCGGCGCGCTGCTGATCTGCCCGCCGCTGAAGATCCAGAAGGGCAGCGGCAGCCCGCTGCGCGTGCTCGCGCTGGTCGACGACGGAGCGCGGCCATGACGGGCGACGGACGCGTGGCGGTGGTGACCGGCGGCAGCGCCGGCATCGGCCGCGCGATCTGCGAGCGGCTGCTGGCCGAGGGCTACGAGGTGGTGTCGCTGGCGCGGCGCGCCTGCGACATCGCGCACCCGAAGCTGCACAGCGTCGAGGTCGACCTGATGGACCGCGCGGCCACCGCGCAGGCGGCCGCCGGGCTCGCGCGGCGCTTCGAGGTCTACGCGGTGATCCACAACGCCGGCGGGATCCGTCCGGCGCTGCTGCCCGAGGTGAGGCTCGGCGACCTGTCGGCGCTGGTCGAGCTGCACCTCGGCTGCGCGATCCAGCTCGTGCAGAGCGCGTTGCCGTCGATGCGCGCGCGCCGCGAGGGCCGCGTGCTGCTGATGTCGTCGCGCGCGTCGCTCGGCGCGAAGACGCGCACCGCGTACGCGGCCACCAAGGCCGGCATGCTGGGCATGGCGCGCACCTGGGCGCTGGAGCTGGCGGCCGACGGCATCACGGTCAACGTGGTCGCGCCGGGGCCGGTGCGCACCGACATGTACCACGAGGTGATCCCCGCCGGCAGCGAGCGCGACCGCCAGCTCGCCGCGTCGATCCCGGTGGGCCGCATCGGCGAGGCCGACGACGTGGCCCGCGCCGTGTCGTTCTTCGTCGATCCCGCGGCCGGGTTCGTGACCGGGCAGGCGCTGTTCGTCTGCGGCGGCGCGAGCCTCGGCAGCCTGGCGTTGTGAAGTGCACCCACGAGGAGTGATCCCGACATGATCCGCGCAGTCCCGAAGTCCTGGAACGTCTGTCTCGCCGCGGCCGCGTCGCTGCTGGCCAGCGGCAGCATCGCCGCGGCCGACTTCAAGGTCGGCTTCATCACCTCGCTGTCGGGCCCGGTGTCGGCGCTCGGCATCCCGTACCAGAAGGGCGCGCAGGCCGCGCAGGCGGTCATGCCGACCATCGCGGGCCGCAAGGTGCAGCTGATCGTGCTCGACGACGCGTCCGATCCCACCGTGGCCGCGCGCAACGCGCGCAAGCTGGTCACCGAGGACAAGGTCGACGTGCTGATCGGCACGTCGGGCGTGCCCGGCGCGCTGGCCATCGCGGCGGTCGCGCGCGAGACGCAGACGCCGCTCATCTCGCCCACGCCGCTGACCGTGCCGCCCAACGACGCCGGCTGGACCGTCACCGTCTCGCAGCCGTTCCCGCTGATGGTCGCGGCCGTGGTCGACAAGATGAAGGCCGCGGGCGTGAAGACCGTGGCCTACATCGGCTTCTCCGATGCGCTCGGCGACCTGGCCTACGACTCGCTGCTCAAGGCGGCCGAGCCGGCCGGCCTCAAGGTCATCGCCAACGAACGCTACGCGCGCGCCGACTCGTCGGTGGCCGGGCAGGTGCTCAAGATCGTGGCCGCGCGGCCCGACGCGGTGTTCGGCGGCGGCTCGGGCACGCCCGGCGCGCTGCCGTACCTCGCGCTGGCCGAGCGCGGCTACAAGGGCGGCCTGTACGGCAACCACGGGATGATCAACGCCGACTTCGTGCGCGTCGGCGGCGCGGCGGTCGACGGCCTGTCGGTGCCGAGCGGGCCGGTGATGGTGGCCGACCAGCTGCCCGCCGACCATCCGGTGCGCAAGGTGGCGCTCGACTTCCGCAAGGCCTACCAGCAGGTGCACGGCGCGCCGCCGGTCGATGCCTTCTCGGCGTACAGCTACGACGCGCTGCTCGTCTTCGCCGACGCCGCCGCGCGCGCCGTCGCCAAGGCCGAGCCCGGCACGCCGCAGTTCCGCGCCGCGCTGCGCGACGCGATCGCGGCCACGCGCGAGCTGCCGGGCACGCACGGCGTTTTCACGTTCAGGCCCGGCGAGCCCTACGGCCTCGACCGTCGCTCGGCGGTGGTGATCCGGCTCGACAAGGGCCAGTGGAAGCTGGTGCCCTGAGCGGCCCGCGGCACGCGAACCCCGCCATGCACGCGACCCGCGCCGCCATCGAAGCCCTGGTCGAGGACGATCGCGTCCATCGCGACCTGTACCTCAGCCCGGCGCTGTTCGAGCTCGAGCGGCGGCACTTCTTCGCCCACACCTGGCA
>CAZFET010000042.1:0-5653 GCA_964517545.1 uncultured Burkholderiaceae bacterium | reverse complement strand
ATATTTGACCGATGATCCTTGAGGAATCTCAATGAAAACATTCATCTCTTCGGGAGGGTTTTTTCCTGCTGTCAGCTTTGATATATCCATATAATTTTTTATCGCGATTGTAACAATTATAACAGTTATACATCCAGATTGGCGAGTCGCGCATGGGTAACAATAAACTTCTTACGCGGCGGCACTTCTTCGCCCACACCTGGCAGTACGTCGGGCACGCGAGCCAGGTGCCCGACGCGGGCGACTACTGGTCGGTCGACATCGCCGGCCGTCCGCTGCTGATGGTGCGCCAGCCCGACGGCGGCATTCGCGTGCTGCACAACCGCTGCGCGCACAAGGGCGCGCAGCTCGTCACCGATCGCTCGGGCAACGTGGGCCGCTTCTTCCGCTGCCCGTACCACGCGTGGACCTACAGGCTCGACGGCGCGCCGCTGGCCGTGCCGATGAAGCAGGGCTACGAGGGCACGCGGCTGCGCGAATGCGAGTCCGGCGCCGGCCTCCAGGCGCTGCGCCCCGTGGCCGTGTCCCGCGACTTCGTGTTCGCGAAGCTCGCCGACGGCGGCCCCGGCTTCGAGGACTACTGCGGCGAGATGCTGCGCATGATCGACCTGCTGGTCGACCGCTCGCCGCAGGGCCGGCTGAGCGTGGCCGGCGGCTGCCTGCGCACCGTCGTGCGCTGCAACTGGAAGATGTACCTCGAGAACATCAACGACACGGTGCATCCGATGTCGACGCACGAGTCGGCCACCGCCGCGGCCGGCGCCGTGTGGCGCGACCGGCCCGCCGACGCGCCCAGGCCGATGGCGATGGAGCAGATCCTGCCGTTCGGCTCGGGCTACGACTTCTTCGAGCGCATGGGCGCTCGCGTGCTGCCCAACGGCCACAGCGTGCTGGGCCTGCACTTCAGCCTGCACTCCGGCTACTCGCAGCTCGGCGACTACGAGGCCGCGCTGCGCGCCGCGCACGGCGACGCGCGCGCCGACGAGGTGCTGCGGCGCTCGCCGCAGAACGCCGTGCTGTACCCGAGCCTGTCGCTCAAGAGCTCGCCGCAGGCCATCCGCGTGATCCGCCCGCTGGCCGCCGACCGCACCCTGATCGAGGCGTGGAGCTTTCGCGCCGAGGGAGCGCCCGACGTGCTGCTGCAGCGCGCGCTGACCTACAACCGGCTCGTGTTCTCGCCGATGTCGGTGGTCGCGCACGACGACCTGCACCTGTTCGAGAGCATGCAGCGCGGCCTCGCCGCCGGCCGCAACGAGTGGGTGAGCCTGCACCGCGGCCATCGCGCGGGCGAGCAGGCCGAGCCGGTGCAGGACGTCGGCGGCACCAACGAGATCCTGATGAGAAACCAGTTCCGCGCCTGGGTCCGCTACATGACCCTCGACCTTTCCCCCCAGACCACCGCAGAAGGAGACATGAGATGAGAAGGACCTTCGTACGTTGCGTGATCGGCGCGGCTGCCGCGCTCGCCTTCTCGGCCACCGCCGTCGGCACCGCCGCCGCGCAGGAGCTGAAGGTCGGGCTGTCGGTGTCGCTGTCGGGGCCGAACTCCTCGCTCGGCATCCCGTACGCCAAGGGCATGCAGGCCGCCGTGGCCTACCGCCCCGAGATCGGCGGCCGCAAGGTCAAGCTGATCGTGCTGGACGACGCGTCCGACCCGAGCAACTCGGGCCGCAACGCGCGCAAGCTGGTCGAGGAGGAGAAGGTCGACGTGCTGATGGGCTCGTCGGGCGTGCCGGCCACCCTCGCCATCTCGCAGGTCGGCCGCGAGAGCAAGACGCCGATGATCGGGCTGTCGCCGATCCAGCTGCCGCCCGCGGAGGCCGACTGGACCGTCACGGTGGCGCAGCCGCCGCAGCTGATGATCGACGCCATCGTCGATCGCATGAAGCGCGACGGCATCAAGACGGTCGGCTACATCGGCTTCTCCGACGCGTGGGGCGACCTCGTCTACAACGCGCTGAACAAGGCCGCCGAGCCCGCGGGCATCAAGGTCGTCACCAACGAGCGCTACGCGCGCGCCGACGCGTCGGTGGCCGGGCAGGTGCTCAAGATCGTGGCCGCGCGTCCCGACGCGGTGATGACCGGCGGCTCGGGCACGCCGGGCGCGCTGCCGTACCTCGCGCTGGCCGAGCGCGGCTTCAAGGGCAAGGTGTACGGCCAGCACGGTCTCGTGAACCCCGACTTCGTGCGCGTGGCCGGCGCGTCGGCCCAGGGCAGCTTCCTGCCCACCGGCCCGGTGATCGTGGCCGAGCAGCTGCCCGACAGCTACCCGACCAAGAAGATCTCGATGGACTTCCGTGCCGCGTTCGAGAAGGTCAACAACGCGCCCAGCACCGACGCGTTCTCGGCCTACTCGTTCGACGGCTACATGGTGTTCGCCGACGCCGCGGCGCGCGCGCTGGCCGCGAGCAAGGCCGCGCCGGGCACGCCGGAGTTCCGCGCCGCGCTGCGCGACGCGATCTTCAGCACCAGGGAAGTGGTCGGCGCGCACGGCGTCTACAACTTCAAGCCGGGCAACCTGTACGGGGTGGACGAGCGCGCGCGCGTGATCGTGCAGATCGACTCCGGCAAGTGGAAGCTCGCGCCCTGAGCGCCGGCTGACGCACGCAGCGCAAGTGCAGTGACGAAGGCGGATTCATGACCTGGGACGTCGCGCTCATCCTCGGCATCGACGGCCTGGCCAACGGAGCGGTGTACCTGCTCGCGGGGCTGGGCCTGGTGCTGATCTTCTCGGTCACCCGAGTGGTGTTCGTGCCCTTCGGCGACGTGGCGGCGTTCTCCGCGCTCAGCCTCGCCGCGTTCGAGGCCGGCCGCCTGCCGCCGACCGTGGGCCTCGTGCTCACGCTCGCCGCCCTCACCGTGGCGGTCGAGGTGGTGCAGGCGCTGCGCCGCGGCGAGGCGGCGCGCATCCCGCGCGCGCTGCGCGGCTGGGGCGTGCGGCCGGCGCTGCCGTGCCTGCTGGCCTGGGGCGTGGCGGGCCAGCAGGTGCCGCACGCGGTGTTCATCGCGGTGGCGATCCTGCTGGTCGTGCCGGTCACGCCGCTGGTCGCGCGGCTCGCGCTGCAGCCCATCGCCGACGCGTCGGTGCTGGTGCTGCTGATCGCGTCGCTCGCGCTGCACTTCCTGCTGTCGGGCCTCGGGCTGCTGTTCTTCGGGCCCGAGGGCTTCCGCACGGCGCCGCTGACCAGCGGGGCGCTCACCTTGCCGGGCGGACTGCCGGTGAGCGGCCAGGTGATGCTGATGCTCGGCGCCGCGGTGGTGCTGAGCGCGATGTTCTTCCTCGCCTTCGAGCGCACGGTGGCCGGCAAGGCGCTGCGCGCGACGGCGGTCAACCGCGTCGGCGCGCGGCTGGTGGGCATCCGGCCGGCGCGCACCGCGCTGCTGGCCTACGGCTTCGCGTCCCTGCTGGCCGGCTTCATCGGCGTGCTGGTCGCGCCGGTCATGACCATGTACTACGACTCCGGCTTCCTGATCGGCCTGAAGGCCTTCGTCGCCGCGATCATCGGCGGCCTCGTCAGCTACCCGCTGACCGCGCTCGGCGCGCTGGCCGTCGGCGTGGTCGAGAGCTTCGGCTCGTTCTGGAGCGGCGCGCTCAAGGACGTGATCGTCTTCAGCCTGCTGATCCCCGTGCTGCTGCTGCGCTCCGCGCTCGCGGCGCATCCGGAGGAGGAGCAGGAGGAGATCGAGGGATGAGAGCCGTCTCGATCGTCATCGTCGCCGCCATTGCGCTCGCGCCGCTCGTGATCGGCAATTTCGGCGTGTCCCTGCTCAACGACATCGGCATCGGCGCGCTGGTCGCGCTCGGCCTCGTGATGCTCACCGGCGTGGGCGGCGCCACGTCGTTCGGGCAGGCGGCCTTCGTCGGCATCGCCGCCTACGCGACCGCGTGGCTCACCACGGTGCACGGCGCCTCGCCGTGGACCGGTCTCGCGCTGGCGCTCGCGCTCACCGGCGCCGCGGCCTTCGCGATCGGCGCGCTCACCTTGCGCCTGGGCGGGCACTTCCTGCCGCTGTCGACCATCGCGTGGGGTCTGTCGATCGCGCTGCTGTTCGGCAACGTCGAGGCGCTCGGCCGCCACACCGGGCTGTCCAACATCCCGCCGGTGCAGGTGGCGGGCTTCTCGCTCGCCGACCCGCGCGCGATGTACTACCTCGTGTGGATGTTCGTCGGCCTGGCGTTCGTCTTCTGCCGCAACGTGCTCGCCTCGCGCACCGGCCGCGCGATGCGCGCGCTGCGCGGCGGCAACGTGCTGCTGGCCAGCGTGGGCGCCGACGCGATGCGCCTGAGGCTCACCCTGTTCGTGCTGGCGGCGCTGCTGGCCGGCTTCGCGGGCTGGCTCTACGCGCACAACAACCGCTTCGTCAGCCCGTCGCCGTTCGACGTGCGCGTGAGCATCGAGTACCTGCTGATGGCAGTGGCCGGCGGCCTGGCCCACCTGACCGGCGCGCTGGTCGGATCGGCACTGGTGCTGATGATGAAGAACACGGTGCAGGACGTGCTGCCGATGCTCACCTCGCGCGGCGGGCAGTTCGAGGCGGTGGCCTTCGCGCTGCTGTTCATCCTGCTGCTGCACCACGCGCGCGGCGGCGTGATGGGCCTGCTGGCGCGCTGGCGCAAGGCGAAGCCCGCGACGGCGAAGCCGGCCGACGCGCCGCCGCTGCCGCGCCGCACCCTGCCGTCGCGCGGCGCGCCGGTGCTGACGGTGACCGATGCGGTCAAGCGTTTCGGCGGCCTCGTGGCGGTCGACCACGTGAGCTTCGACGTGCGCGCCGGCGAGATCGTCGGCCTGATCGGCCCCAACGGCGCCGGCAAGTCGACCATGTTCAACCTGCTGACCGGCACCTTGCCGATGACCGCCGGCCGGGTGGAGTTTCTCGGCCGCGACGTGACCGGCCTGTCGCAGCGCGCGATCGCGATGCTCGGCATGGCGCGCACCTTCCAGCACGTGAAGCTGCGTCCGCAGATGAGCCTGCTCGACAACGTGGCGCTGGGCGCGCACGCGCGCGTCAAGGCCGGCGTGATCCGCGCCGGCCTGAAGCTCGACCGCGCCGAGGAGGCGCAGGTGTTCGCCGAGGCGTGGCGCCAGCTCGAGCGCATCGGCCTGGCCGACCGCGCGCACGAGATGGCCGGCAGCCTGCCGCTGGGCACGCAGCGCATCCTCGAGATCGCGCGCGCGCTCGCCGCCGACCCGGTGCTGCTGGTGCTCGACGAGCCGGCCGCCGGCCTGCGCCGCAAGGAGAAGCAGGCGCTGGGCGAGCTGCTGCGCCGCCTGCGCGACGACGGCGTGACCATCCTGATCGTCGAGCACGACATGGACTTCGTGATGAAGCTGGTGGACCGGCTGGTGGTGATGAACTTCGGCTCCAAGCTCGGCGAGGGCCTGCCCGCCGAGGTGCGCGCCGACCCGCGCGTGCAGTCGGCCTACCTCGGCACCGGCGACGCGCCGTCGCCGGCCGACGACGCGCCCGCGCTGCAGGCCGCCGGAGGTGCGCGATGAAGGCCGCCGCTGCGATGAACGGCGCTGCGGCGTCGTCCGCCGTCCCGATGCTGGAGATCGCCGACCTGCACGTCTCCTACGGCCAGGTCGACGCGGTGCGTGCCGCGCTCCTGCCAGCGCTGTGCGTGCTCGCCATCGTCGTCCATGCCTGGCCG
>CAZFET010000041.1:15469-16177 GCA_964517545.1 uncultured Burkholderiaceae bacterium | reverse complement strand
GCCCCCCGCGGGGGTTCAAGTCGAGTGGCGGAGCCACATCGACTTGAGAGGCGCGCCGCGGCGCGCGGCTCAGCCGACGCCGAGCGCGTCGTCGAGCGCCGCTTCCACGCGCGCCGGCGTCACGTCGGCCAGGCAGCGCGTGTGGCCGTAGCGGCATTCGCGCTCGAAGCACGGCATGCAGTCCAGGCCGAGCTCGCCCTTGAGCCACACCACGCGCGCGCGCGGGCTGAGCGGCGGCGTGTGCTCGGGGCTGGTCGAGCCGAACACG
The DNA here is from genome assembly GCA_964517545.1 of uncultured Burkholderiaceae bacterium. Taxonomy (GTDB): domain Bacteria; phylum Pseudomonadota; class Gammaproteobacteria; order Burkholderiales; family Burkholderiaceae_C; genus CAZFET01. The sequence goes on along the minus strand of CAZFET010000041.1, from coordinate 15,909 downwards.
GCGGCCTGCGGCACGCCGAAGGCCGCCGCGACGTGCATGAGCCCCGAGTCGTTGCTGACCATGCCGCGCGCGCCGGCCACCAGCGCCATCGCGTCGTCGAGCGAGGTGCGGCCCGCGGTCACGCGGCACGCGCCCGGCGCCAGCGCGGCGATCTCGTCGCACAGCGCGGCCTCCTTGGCCGAGCCGAGCAGCACCACCGGCGCGCCGTCGCGCGCGTGCAGGCGACGCGCGAGCGCGGCGTAGTGCGCGACCGGCCAGCGCTTGGCCGCGCCGTACTCGGCCCCCGGCGCGAACACCCAGTAGCGGCCCGGCTCGACGCCGCAGGTTGCCGCGACCCGCGCGTGCCCGTCAGGCCGGCAGGCCGCGAGTGGCAGCGCGATCGAGATCGGCGTAGTGTGGAGGAGGGAGAGGGTGGGCTCCGAAGTGTCAGTCGCGGTGGG
>CAZFET010000041.1:0-15459 GCA_964517545.1 uncultured Burkholderiaceae bacterium | reverse complement strand
GGGCGGCAGCGCGAGGCGAGGGCGCAGCCCGGCGTCCTCGGCGCGGGGCGCGTGCGCGTCGTGCGCGTCGTGCGCGTCGTGCGCGGCGGGCGCGGCGGGCGGCGCGCGCCGCGCGCCGTCGGCATCGGCCAGCGCACGATAGAACGCCACCATCGGCGGGCGGCCCGGCACGTTGGGCAGGCGGCGGTTCAGCAGCAGCCAGCGGCCCTCGCCGTGATAGCCCACGCGGCGCGGGATGCGCGCGAGCCACGGCACCAGCGCGGCCTTGATGGAGTTGGGCAGCACGTAGGCCGCATCGAAGCGGCCTCGCCACTCGCGGGCGAGCGCGCGCCGCGCGTGCCAGTCGAGCCGGCCGTGCGCGAACGGCAGCGCGATCACGTCGGCCACCTCGGGCATCGCGCGATACACCGGCGCGACCCACGGCAGCGCGGCGACGGTGAGCACCTCGCCGCGCGCGTGCAGCGCGGCCAGCAGCGGCTGCGACATCACCGCGTCGCCGATCCACTGCGGCGCGACGACGAGCGAGCGGGTCATCGTGCCGTGGCCCCCGCAGGCTTCGGGGCGCGTGGGTGTCAGTGGTGCGCCGACAGCTTCTCGCCGGCCTTCAGGCGGTACTCGGTGCCGCAGTAGGGGCAGCGGCCGACGCCTTCGGTGGCGACGTCGATGAACACCTTCGGGTGTCCGCTCCACAGCGGCATCCGCGGGTTCGGACAGGCGATCACGCCGGGGCCCTGCAGGTCCTTGGCGCTCACTTCGACACGGGCTTTGGGTTCGCTGCTCATCGGGGACCTCGGCACGACATCAGACCTGGGTCAGCCACTCGGCGTACTTCGGGTTGCGGCCGTTGACGATGTCGAAGAATGCCGCCTGGATCTTCTCGGTGAGCGGGCCGCGACGGCCGGCGCCGATCGGAATGCGGTCGAGCTCGCGGATCGGCGTGACCTCGGCGGCGGTGCCGGTGAAGAAGGCCTCGTCGGCCACGTAGATCTCGTCGCGCGTGATGCGCTTTTCGACCAGCTTGAGGCCGAGGTCGGCACAGATGTGGAACACCGTGTTGCGCGTGATGCCGTTGAGCGCGCCGGCCGACAGGTCGGGCGTGTAGACCACGCCGTTCTTCACCACGAACAGGTTCTCGCCGGCGCCTTCGCTCACGAAGCCGCTCGCGTCGAGCAGCAGCGCCTCGTCGTAGCCGTCGTCGGTGGCCTCCATGTTGGCGAGGATCGAGTTGCTGTAGTTGCTCACCGCCTTGGCCTGCGTCATCGTGATGTTGACGTGGTGGCGCGTGTAGCTCGAGGTCTTGACGCGGATGCCGTTCTTCAGGCCCTCCTCGCCGAGGTAGGCGCCCCAGGCCCAGGCCGCGATCATCAGGTGGATGGTGTTGCCCTTGGGGCTGACGCCGAGCTTCTCGGAGCCGATCCACGTGAGCGGGCGGATGTAGCAGCTGTCGAGCTCGTTGACGCGCACCACCTCGCGCTGCGCCTGCATCACCTGCTCGAGCGAGTAGGGGATCTTCATGCGCAGGATCTTGGCGCTGTTGAACAGCCGCTCGGTGTGCTCGCGCAGCCGGAAGATGGCCGTGCCCTGCGCCGTGTGATACGCGCGCACGCCCTCGAACGCGCCGCAGCCGTAGTGCAAGGTGTGCGAGAGCACGTGGATCTTCGCGTCGCGCCAGTCGACCAGCTCGCCGTCCATCCAGATCTTGCCGTCGCGGTCGTGCATCGACATGGTCACTCCTCGTGTGCGATTCGAGCCGCGAATTGTAGGCGGCAGCCCCGCGGCGACGCGCCGTGCGTCAGCCGCCGGGACGCTGCAGCCGCCACTCGGCGACGCGCCCGCGGCGCAGGGTCAGCTCGACGCTCGCGCCGCTCGGGTCGGTCCAGCGCCAGCGGTCCTCGCCGTCGCCCGTGCGCTCGCCGAGGCTGCGCGTCAGCGCGATCACCTGCCACAGCGCCCAGCCGCGCTGCAGCTTCGCGTTGAGCATCACCGCCGACTCGACGTGGCCGACCGGCCGGCCGCTCGCGCCGCGCAGCACGCGCAGCGCGCGGTTGAACTGCAGCACCAGCCAGAACGCGATCACGGTGGCCGCGAGCACCAGGCCCTGCCAGCCCCAGCCGGCCCATCCCGCGGCGAGCGCGAGCGCGGCGAGCGTCCAGCCGAGCACCGGGTTCACGGCAGCACCTCCGATTCGAGCCGGCCGACGCGGCCGCTGCGCAGCGCGTCGGCCCCGTCGCCGCGGCCGTGGTCTTCGGCGCGTCGCGCGGCGGCGTGCCAGTCGTACGCGACCAGCCGCTGCTCGACCTGCCACGCCGCGCCGCGCCGCTCGACGACCGCGTAGCGCGCGTGCGGGCTGCCGGTCTCGATGCGGTGCTCGTGCGGCCGCGCGTCGTCGTAGGCCTGCAGCCCGACGCTGCCCGGGTTCACCACCAGCCGGCCGTCGGGCAGGCGCACGCAGCGCGGCACGTGCGTGTGGCCGCACACGATGAGCGAGGCGCGCACGCCGCCGGCGCGCGCCGCCGCCTCGTCGGGCGTGGCCAGGCGCACGCCCGGCGAGCCGTCGCGGCCGAGGGCGGGGGTCACCGGCTCGCGCGGGTGGTCGAGGTCGCTGGTGGGCGTGCGGTGGCAGGCGAACACGTCGTCGGCCGGGGCCAGGGTCAGCGGCAGCGCGGCGATCCACGCGCGGGTCGCGTCGTCGATGCGCTCGCGCGTGAAGCGGTCGGAGGCGCTCATGCGATCGGGCGGCCGGTCGAGCAGCTGCCGCTCGTGGTTGCCGCGGATCGTCGGCCAGCCCAGCGCCATCAATCGCCGTGCGGTCTCGAGCGGCCACAGCGGCCCGGACAGGCAGTCGCCCAGGTTCAGCACGCGATCGACACGCGCGCGCGCCATGTCGTCGAGCACCGCCTCGAGCGCGGGCAGGTTGCCGTGCAGGTCGCTGACGAGGGCCAGGCGCATGGCGGTCGACGGGCCCGGTCAGCGCGCGGGATCATGCGGGTCGGACGCCGCGTGCGGCGAACCGCCGTCCGCGCGATCCCACCCGTACGCGCGCTCGACCTTCGCGACGCGCAGCTCGTAGTGGCTGTACCACTGCGCGCGGCCGTCGTGGCGCGCGGCGCTGTGCTCGAGGTGGCGGCGCCACGCCGCGATGTCCTCCAGCGAGCGCCAGTACGACACCGTGATGCCCAGCCCGTCGGCATCGCGCGCGCTTTCGACGCCGATGAAGCCCGGCTGCTGCGACGCGAGCTCGACCATGCGGTCGGCGGTCGTGCCGTAGCCCGCGTCGACCTCGGTGCGTCGGCTGGTGAAGATCACCGCGTAGTACGGTGGCTCGGGGCGGGGGGCGAAGCCCGTCGGTGTGCTGCTCATGGGGTGAATGCTAGGGGGCATTCCGAAGTGGCGACACCTCGATCACCGTACGGGCTGAGCTCGTCGAAGGCCCGCCACCGTCGGTGTGGCCGTCGCGCCTCATGGCAGGCTCGACGGTGCGGCGCGCGAGCGCGCGCCGCCGCGCCCGCGGCGGCGGCTCAGCCCAGTTCGCGCACCAGTTCGATCGCCTGCTCGATGCGCTCGACGCCGTGCACGGCGAGGCCTTCGATCGGCTTCTTCGGCGCGTTGGCGCGCGGCACCAGCGCGACCGAGAAGCCGAGCTTCGCGGCCTCGCGCAGCCGTTCCTGCCCGCGCGGCGCGGGGCGCACCTCGCCGGCCAGGCCCACCTCGCCGAAGGCGACGAAGCCGCGCGGCAGCGCGCGTCCGCGCAGCGAGCCGTGGATGGCGAGCAGCACCGCGAGGTCGGCGGCCGGTTCGCTGATGCGCACGCCGCCCACCGCGTTGACGAACACGTCCTGGTCGAGGCAGTTCACCTGCGCGTGGCGGTGCAGCACGGCCAGCAGCATGGCGAGCCGGTCGCGCTCGAGCCCCACCGACAGCCGGCGCGGGCTGGGCCCGCCGGCGTCGACCAGCGCCTGCACCTCCACCAGCAGCGGGCGCGAACCCTCGAGCGTGACCAGCACGCACGAGCCGGCCACCGGCTCGCCGTGCGTCGACAGGAAGATGGCGCTCGGATTGCTCACGCCCTTGAGGCCGCGCTCGGTCATCGCGAACACGCCGATCTCGTTGACCGCGCCGAAGCGGTTCTTGAACGCGCGCACGAGGCGGAAGCTCGAGTGCGTGTCGCCCTCGAAGTACAGCACCGTGTCGACGATGTGCTCGAGCACGCGCGGGCCGGCGAGCGCGCCTTCCTTGGTGACGTGGCCGACCAGCACGGTCGCGATGCCCTGCGCCTTGGCCGCGCGCGTGAGCTGCGCCGCGCACTCGCGCACCTGCGCCACCGAGCCGGGCGCCGAGCTGAGCTGCTCGGAATACAGGGTCTGGATCGAGTCGATGACGCAGAACTGCGGCGCCTCGGCCTGCAAGGTGGCGAGGATCTTCTCGAGCTGGATCTCGGCCAGCACGCGCACGCGCTCGCCGGCCAGGCCGAGCCGCCGCGCGCGCAGCGCCACCTGCGCGCCGCTTTCCTCGCCGGTCACGTACAGCACCTTCATGCGCTGCGCGAGCACGTCGGCCGCCTGCAGCAGCAAGGTGCTCTTGCCGATGCCCGGGTCGCCGCCGATGAGCGCCACGCCGCCGGGCACGATGCCGCCGCCGAGCACGCGGTCGAGTTCCTCCAGCCCGGTGGGCTGCCGCGACACGTCGGTCGCGTCGATCTCGGCCAGCGTCGCGACACCCTGCGACCTGGCCAGCGGCTGGAAGCGCTGCTTCGCGGGCGTGTCGGCGAGCGTCTCCTCCAGCGTGTTCCAGGCGCCGCAACTCGGGCACTTGCCGAGCCACCTGGGGCTCGTGCCGCCGCACTCGGTGCAGGTGAAGAAGGTCTTGTCGCGCGCCATCGGGGCATTGTGCCGGCGCCGCCGCAACGCTCCGCGAGCGGGCGAGGCGACCCGCGGGCGACCGCGGCCGATGCGCGGGCGATGCGCGGGCGATGCGCGGCGGCGGGCCGCGTGCTACAACGCTCGCCCCGCAGGAGCACACCGTGGAACTCTCCGTCTGGCTCGCCTTCTTCGCCGCCTCGTGGGCGATCAGCATCTCGCCCGGCGCCGGCGCCGTCGCCGCGATGAGCGCGGGCCTGAACCACGGCTTCGCGCGCGGCTACTTCATGACCTTCGGTCTGGTGCTGGGCATCCTGACGCAGGTGCTGGTGGTCGCGGTCGGCCTCGGCGCGCTGATCGCGACCTCGTCGTTCGCGTTCTCGGTGATAAAGTGGCTGGGCGTGGCCTATCTCGTGTGGCTCGGCATCCAGCAGTGGCGATCGCCGGCGGCGCCCATCACCGCCGAGGCCGGCTCCGCGGCGGAGGTGTCGCGCCGCGAGCTGGTGCTGCGCGGCTGGGCGGTCAACGCGGTCAACCCCAAGGGCACCGTGTTCCTGCTGGCCGTGGTGCCGCAGTTCCTCGACCTCGCCGCGCCGCTGGCGCCGCAGTACCTCGTGATCGGTGCGACGCTCGCGTTCACCGACCTCGTCGTGATGGCCGGCTACACCGCGCTCGCCTCGCGCGTGCTGCGCCTGCTGCGCTCGCCGCGCCAGGTGCGCGCGCTCAACCGCGTGTTCGGCTCGCTGTTCGTGGCCGCCGGCGCGCTGCTGGCGACCGTCAAGCGCGCCTGAGGCGACAGGGCGCCGCGCCCCGCGTCATTCGGTGCGCTGCCGGCGCGCCGCCTTGAGCTGGCCGTGGCGCGCCTTGTCGTCGAGCCGCCGCCGCTGCGACGCGCGCGTGGGCTTCGTCGCGACGCGCGGCAGCGGCGGCACGGCCGCGCGCTCGATCAGCGCCCGCAAGCGCGCCAGCGCGTCGGCGCGGTTGCGGTCCTGGCTGCGATGCGTCTGCGCCTTGAGCACGAGCACGCCGTCGCCGCTGATGCGCGAGTCGCCCGAGTGCAGCAGCCGCGCCTTCACGTCGGCGGGCAAGGACGAGCGATGGATGTCGAAGCGCAGGTGGACCGCGCTGGAGACCTTGTTGACGTTCTGCCCGCCCGCGCCCTGCGCGCGCACCGCGGTCCACTCGACCTCGTGCGGCGCGACCGAGATCCGGGGCGCCGGGCGCGTCACGCGACCTTCGTCGGCACGCGCGGCGCCAGCGCGCACATCAGCTCGTAGCCGATGGTGCCGGCGGCCCGCGCCACCTCGTCGATCGGCAGCACCGCGCCACGCGGGCCGCGGCCCCACAAGGTGACCTCGGTGCCGGGCTGCGCGTGCGGCACCGGCGTGAGGTCGACGGCGATCATGTCCATCGACACGCGGCCGACGGTGCGCGTGCGCACGCCGTCCACCAGCACCGGCGTGCCGGTGCCGCAGTGGCGCGGGTAGCCGTCGGCGTAGCCGCAGGCGACGATGCCGATGCGCATCGGCGCGTCGGCGCTGAACGCGCTGCCGTAGCCGACCGTGTCGCCCGGCTGCAGCGACTGCGTCGCGATCAGCTCGCTGGCGAGGGTCATGGTCGGCTGCAGGCCCCAGTGCGCGATGTCGTGCGCGGGGAAGTCGGGCGCCGAGCCGTAGCTCATGATGCCGCTGCGCACCCAGTCGGCGCGCACGTTCGCCGCGGCCGCGTGGCGCAGCACCGCGGCGCTGTTGGCCAGGCTGCGCTCGCCGGGCAGGTCGCGCGTGGCCGCCTCGAACACGGCCACCTGGTGCGCGATGCCGCGCGGGCCGTCGGCGTCGGAGAAGTGCGTCATCAGCGCGATCTCGTCGACCTGCGGCATCGCGTTCAGGCGCGCCCACGCGGCGCGAAAGGCGGCCGGCGCGAAGCCGAGGCGGTTCATGCCGCTGTTCATCTTGAGGAACACGCGGTGCGGCCGATGCGTCTTGTGCGCCGCCAGCCAGTCGATCTGCGCCTCGCGATGCACCACGTGCCACAGCTCCAGCCGCGAGCACAGCTCGAGGTCGCGCGGCTCGAACACGCCTTCGAGCAGCAGCACCGGGCCGCGCCAGCCGAGCGCGCGCAGGCGCTCGGCCTCGGCCAGGTCGAGCAGCGCGAAGCCGTCGGCACCGCGCAACCCCTCGAAGGCACGCTCGATGCCGTGGCCGTAGGCGTTGGCCTTGACCACGGCCCACACGCGCGCGCCGGGTGCGCCTTCGCGCGCGCGGCGCAGGTTGTGCGCGAGCGCGTCGGTGTGGATCAGCGCGCGGATCGGACGGGGCATGCGAACGATTCTGCCAGTCGATTCCGACCGCGGTTTCGTCATCCGGAATCGCCGGACCTGCGTGCTATAACCCGCGCCGCGGAGGCGTTCCCGACGGCGGCGGCAGACCGCCGCAGCACTGCGACGGCGGCCCGGCCCACAGCGCATGAAAAAAGGCTTCTACACCATCATGTCGGCGCAGTTCTTCAGCTCGCTGGCCGACAACGCGCTGTTCGTCGCCGCGGTGGAGCTGCTGAAGACCTCGGGCCAGCCGGAGTGGCAGCGCGCGGCGCTGGTGCCGATGTTCGCGCTCTTCTACGTGGTGCTCGCGCCGCTGGTGGGCGCGTTCGCGGACGCCGTCCCGAAGGGCAAGGTGATGTTCGTCTCGAACAGCATCAAGGTGGTGGGCTGCCTGATGACGCTGTTCGGCCCGCACCCGCTGCTGGCCTACGCGGTGGCCGGCCTGGGCGCGGCGGCGTACTCGCCGGCCAAGTACGGCATCCTCACCGAGCTGCTGCCGCCGTCGCAGCTGGTCAAGGCCAACGGCTGGATCGAGGGCCTGACCATCGCGTCGATCATCCTCGGCGTGCTGCTCGGCGGCCAGCTGATCGGCCCGAAGGTGGCACCGCTGCTGCTGGGCTTCGACCTGCCCAGCGTGGACAGCGGCATCGACACACCGCCGGAAGCCGCCATCGCGGCGATGGTGCTGCTGTACGTGATCGCGGCGCTGTTCAATCTCTACATCCCGCGCACCGAGGCGCCGCTGCAGCCGTTCGGCGGCAACGTGGCGGTGCTGGTGCGCGACTTCGCCGACTGCAACGCGCGCCTGTGGGGCGACAAGCTCGGCCAGATCTCGCTGGCCACCACGACCCTGTTCTGGGGCGTCAGCGGCAACCTGCGCTACATCGTGCTCGCGTGGGCGGCCGCGGCGCTGGGCTACACCACCACCCAGGCGAGTTCGCTGGTCGGCGTGGTGGCGCTCGGCACCGCGGCGGGCGCGATCGTGGCCTCGATGTTCATGCGGCTCGATCGCGCCACCGGCGTGATCCCGCTCGGCGTGGCGATGGGCGTGCTGGTGATCGGCATGAACTTCATCGGCAACGTGTGGGTGGCCGCGCCCTTCCTCGTGATGCTCGGCGCGCTCGGCGGCTTCCTGGTGGTGCCGATGAACGCGCTGCTGCAGCACCGCGGCCACAACCTGATGGGCGCGGGCCGGTCGATCGCGGTGCAGAACTTCAACGAGCAGGCCTGCATCCTCGGGCTCGGCGCGTTCTACACCGGCATGACCAAGCTCGGCCTGTCGGCCTTCGGCGCCATCACGATCTTCGGCGTGGTGGTGGCCGGCACGATGTGGTGGATCGGGCGCTGGCACAAGCGCAACACCGTGCAGCACCGCGAGGAGGTCGAGCACCTGCTCGCGATCGCGCGCTCCGACCGGCACTGACGCCACGGTCGGCGCGTCGGCCGCGCGCTACGCCGCCATCACCTCCTCGATCGCGCGCGCCCACGGCAGCGCGAGCTTCTCGCAGCCGCGCCACGTGAGGTGGATCTCGTTGATCCAGTCGCCGCTCTCGCCGGGATGGCCGGCCTCGGCGTCGTCGATCGGCACCGCGGCGCTGTCGAAGAAGTGCAGGTTCGGGTAGCGCTCGTCGTTGGCTGCGATGGTGGCCAGCAAGGTCCCCAGCCGCCCGAGCAGCTCGCGCGCCAGTGCGCGCCAGTCTTCCGGCGGCACGCCGTAGGCCACCAGCGCCGGATGCAGCCACGGGCCGAGCCCGAGCCCCGCGCCGGCCGGCCGCGGCATCGGGTACGCGTAGCCGTGCAGGAACACCGGGCGGCGCTTCGACGGGCCGCTGTCGCGCATCGCCACCAGTGCGTCGAAGTTGGCGCGCAGGTAGGTGCCGAACGTGGTCCAGCCCGGCTCGGACAGATGGCGCACCACGCCGGCCGACGCCGGGCCGCGCTCGGCCGCGGTGAGCAGCAGGCGGCGCTCGGGCGGCACCGCCGCGCCGCTCTTCGGGTCGACCGCCGGCGTGCCGAGCGCGTCGATCAGGTCGTTGCCGCCGGCCGAGACGATGAGCCCGTCCCACGCGTAGGCGCCGCGGCCGCACAGCAGCTGCACGAAGCGCGGGTCGCGGTTCATCTGCACCATGCGCCGCACATCGCGCAGTTGACCGCGAGACAGTGCGCCGAGAACGCCATCTCGTGCAGCAGGTTGGAGTTCTTGGCCGGGTTGAGCGTGCCGATCGAGAACCACGAGTCGCCCTCGGCGAGGAACCTCAGCGCGAAGGCGTTGAGGTCCGGCGGGTCCTCGGAGTCGAGCTGCCAGGGCTGGATCACGCGAAGCGGCTGCATGCGAAGGACTCCTCGGGCTCGGCGTCAGGGCTCGGGACCCGGCCGCGGCGTGCGCCGTCACGCGTGTGCGCGCACGGGGCGCGCCGGTCCCGCCGCGCCGATCATGAAGCCGGGGCGGCGCGGTGACAATCCCGCGCGATGTTCCATGCCGCGATGCTCGGGCCGGCGCTGGCCCTCGTGTTCAATGCCTTCGTGTGGGGTGTCTCGTGGTGGCCGTTCCGCCAGCTCGAGGCGCGCGGCCTGCACCCGCTGTGGGCCACGGTGCTGGTGTACGCGCTGTCGGTCGTGCTGATCACGCTCTCGCGGCCGGGCGCCTGGCGCCAGTTCGCGCGTGTCCCCGCGCTGTGGGTGCTGGTCGTCGCCTCGGGCACCACCAACGCCGCGTTCAACTGGGGCGTGACGGTCGGCGACGTGGTGCGCGTGGTGCTGCTGTTCTACCTGATGCCCCTGTGGGCCGTGCTGCTGGCGCGACTGCTGCTGCACGAGCGCCTCACGCGGCTGGCGCTGCTGCGCGTGGTGCTTGCGCTGGCCGGCGCGGCGGTGGTGCTGTGGCCCGCCGACGGCAGCGGCTTCCCGTGGCCGCGCGAGCCGGCCGACTGGCTGGGCATCGTCGGCGGCTTCTCGTTCGCGCTGAACAACGTGATGCTGCGCCACCAGAAGGCGCAGCCCGAGGCGGCGCGCGCGCTGGCCATGTTCTGCGGCGGCGTGCTGGTGGCCGGAGTGCTGGCCGCGGCGCTCGGTGTGCAGGGGCGGGTGGCGTGGCCGCCGCCGGCCGCGCCGGGCTGGCTGGCCGGGGCCGTGGTGCTCGGCGTGCTGTTCCTGCTGTCGAACCTGGCGCTGCAGTTCGGCGCCGCGCGCCTGCCGGCCAACGCGACGGCGGTGATCATGCTCACCGAGGTGCTGTTCGCGTCGGCCTCGGCGCTGGCGCTGGGCGGCGGCACGCTCACGTGGCCGCTGCTGGCCGGCGGCGCGCTGATCGTCGCCGCTGCGCTACTGGCGGCGCTGGACCGTCCGCCGCCGGGTTGACGGCGGCGGCGCGAGCGCGGCGGCCAAGGCGGTGCGCAGGCCGTCTTCGTCGATCGGCTTGGTGAGGTAGGCGTCGGCGCCGGCCAGGCTGGCGCGCACGCGGTCGGCCTGCTGGCCCCGGCCGGTGACCAGCGCGACGAAGGGCGCGTGGCCGTCGGCGTCGCGCTGCCCGGACTTGATGTGCTGGCACAGCGCGAAGCCGTCGAGCGGGCTGTCGTCGCCGAGGCCGATGTCGAGCAGCACCGCGCGAAAGCGCGTCGCGGCCAGTGCGCGCAGCGCCTCGTCGCTGCCCGAGGCGAGGGTCGGCTGCAGGCCCAGCCGCTCGACCAGCCGCGCGAGGAAGCGCAGCGCGATGTCGCTGTCGTCGACCACCAGCACCTGCGCGCCGCTGGCGGGCGTGCTCAACGGCGCGCGCGCGGCGGCGCGCCGCCGGGCGGCGTCGCGCGCCGTGGCCGACGGCGGCAGCGGCTGCGGCGACGTGACCGCGTCGGGGTCGTGCAGCGCGACGGCGAGGTCGAGCTCGCGCACGATGGCCAGTGGATCGACCGGGCGCGGCACGCGCATCCTCGCCTCCGCCGGAGCGTCGGCGCCGACGAACACGGTGACCGACATGCGGTCGGCCAGCAGCACGGTCTGCACGGCATCGGGCCACTCGGCATCGGCCACCACGAAGTGGGCTTCGGCCACCAGCGCCGTCTCGCGATAGCGCGGCACGCGGTCGGCGGCAAGGCGGAAGTAGGACTTCAAGGTGCCCCGCTCGAACTCGCTGAAGCCCAGCAGGGCCACCCGGTACTCGCCGTCCATCGCCGCGCCTCCTCGCCTTCCCTGCGACGGCGGCGATGGTGGGCGTCGGCCGTGGACCTGTCAAACAGCGCGGATGCCGCGCGGCGCGGCGCTACCATCGGCGTCCACAATGGAGGGGACGCGCCCATGGCCAAGCCGAGCAGCATCTACGACTTCGAGGCCCTGTCGATCGAGGGCAAGCCCGCACACCTGTCGACGCAGCGCGGCAAGGTGCTGCTGATCGTCAACACCGCCAGCCAGTGCGGCTTCACGCCGCAGTTCGCCGGGCTCGAGCAGCTGTGGCAGGACTACCGCGACCGCGGCCTCGTGATCGTGGGCTTCCCGAGCAACCAGTTCGGCCAGCAGGACCCGGGCAGCAACGACGAGATCGCCTCGTTCTGCGAGCTCAACTACGGCGTGAGCTTCCCGATGATGAGCAAGGTCGAGGTCAACGGCCCGAATGCGCATCCGCTGTGGAAGTGGCTGACCGACGAGGCGCCGGGCGTGCTGGGCAGCAAGGCCATCAAGTGGAACTTCACCAAGTTCCTCGTCGGCCGCGACGGCAAGGTGCTCAAGCGCTACGCGCCGGCCGACTCGCCCGAGTCGCTGAGGAAGGACATCGAGGCCGCGCTCGCCGCCAAGGCCTGAACCCATCACCGCAGTACGAGGCCCGCCACCGTGTTCGAGCACATCGCGCCCTTCGCCGGCGACCCGATCTTCGCGCTGGTCGACCAGTTCAACGCCGACCCGCGGCCGCACAAGGTCAACCTGAGCATCGGCATCTACTTCGACGAGCAGGGCCGCCTGCCGGTGCTGCGCAGCGTGCACGAGGCCGAGGCGCGCGCGCTGGCCGCCGGCGGGCCGAAGCCGTATCTGCCGATGGAAGGCGACCCGGCCTGCCGGCGCGCCGTGCAGCAGCTGCTGCTGGGCGCCGACCACCCGGCGCTGGCCGAAGGCCGCGTCGCGACGATCCAGACCGTGGGCTCCAGCGGCGGCCTGCGCGTCGGCGCCGACTTCCTCAAGGCCTGGTTCCCGGACAGCCAGGTGTGGGTGAGCGACCCCACCTGGGACAACCACCGCTCGATGTTCGAGGGCTGCGGCTTTCGGGTGCACACCTACCCGTACTACGACCCGGCCACCGGCGGCGTGAACTTCGACGCCATGCTCGACGCGATCGGCCGGCTGCCGGCCAAGAGCATCGTGCTGCTGCACGCGTGCTGCCACAACCCGACCGGCGTGGACCTTTCGCGCGCGCAGTGGGACGCGCTGATCCCGCTGCTCGCGCAGCGCGGCGTGATCCCGTACCTCGACCTGGCCTACCAGGGCTATGGCGACGGCATCGACGACGACGCGTACGCGGTGCGCGCGCTGGCGCGGGCGGGCTTGTCCTTCTTCGTCGCCAACTCGTTCAGCAAGAGCATGAGCGTCTACGGAGAACGCTGCGGCGCGCTGACGGCCGTGTGCCCCGACGCGAAGCAGGCCGCGCTGGTGCTCGGGCAGCTGAAGTTCACCGTGCGCCGCAACTATTCGAGCCCGCCGCTGCACGCCGCGCAGATCGTCACGCGCGTGCTGAGCGAGCCGGACCTGCGCGCGATGTGGGAAGGCGAGGTCGCCGAGATGCGCGAGCGCATCCTGGCCATGCGCCGCGCGCTGCACGCGGCGCTCGCGAAGAAGCTGCCGGGCCGCGACTTCGGCTACTTCCTGAGCCAGCGCGGCATGTTCAGCTACACCGGCCTGACGCCCGCGCAGGTCGACCGGCTGCGCGAGGAGCATGCCGTCTACCTGATCCGCTCCGGCCGCATGTGCGTGGCCGCGCTCAACACGCGCAATGTCGAGCTGACCGCGAACGCGATGGCCGCAGTGCTGGGCGGCTGACGCCGCCTCCGGCGTGGCCGCCCCGCCACGCCTAGAGGGACTCCTCGGGACAGGGATAGGGGTTAACCCTTATATTGCCCTCGTGCCGCTGCCACGAGCGGCGGTCAACCCGAGAAAGAGAACCCGCCATGAGCACCACGACCGTCACCCTGTCCGCCAACCTGCCGGCCCACGCGCCGCGAGGCGCCGCGCTGGTGGCCAACGTCTACGACCTGCTGGCTGCCGCCGGCGCCTGGCTGCGCGCGCGCAGCGAGCACAACCGGCGTGTGCGCGAGGCTGCCGCCGTGCGCCGTCTGGCCAGTTCGCTGCGCGACAGCGATCCGGGCTTCGCGGCCGACCTGCTGGCCGCCGCCGACCGTCACTTCGAAGCGCGCGGCTGACCGCTGCGGCGCCCTCATCGCAAGGAGGATGAGGGTCGCAAGCTGAGCGGGCGCTCGCTCAGATGCAGCGCCCGCCGTCCACCTCGAGCGCCACGCCGGTGATCATCGAGGCCTCGTCGCTGCACAGGAAGCACGCGGCGTTGCCCAGGTCCTCGGGCGTCGAGAAGCGCCCGATCGGGATGGTGGCGAGGAACTTGGCGCGCATCTGCGGCGTGTCCTCGCCCATGAAGGTCTTGAGCATCGGCGTCTCGCCGGCCACGGGGTTGAGCGCGACCACGCGCACGCCGGCCGGCGCCAGCTCGACCGCCATCGCCCGCGTGGCGGTGATGACCCAGCCCTTGCTGGCGTTGTACCAGGCGAGCCGCGGCCGCGGGCTCACGCCGGCGGTCGACGCCATGTTCAGGATCACCCCGCGCACGCCGCCGGCGCCGGGCGGGTTGGCCTTCAGCCGCGGCACGATCTCGCGCGCGGCCAGGTAGATCGAGCGCATGTTGACCGCCACGATGCGGTCGAACTCCGCCTCCGGCAGCGCTTCCAGCGGCTGCGGCACGTGGCCCACGCCGGCGTTGTTCACCAGCACGTGCAGCGCGCCGAAGCGCTGCACCGCGGCGTCGGCCATCGAGCGCACGTCGGCGGCCTGCGACACGTCGGCGCGGATCAACGCCGAGCCGGTGGCCTCGGCCACGCGCTTCGCCGCGGCCTCGTCGAGGTCGGCGACCAGCACGCGGGCGCCCTCGGCCGCGAACTTGCGCACGATGCCCTCGCCGAAGCCGGAACCTCCGCCGGTGACGATGGCGACCTTGTCCTTCAGACGCATGCCTGTCGACTCCTGTCGTGATGGGGATCAGTCGTGCCTGAACGCGACGGTCTTGAGGGTCGAGAAGCCGTACAGCGCCTCGAAGCCCTTCTCGCGCCCGTGGCCCGACAGCTTGACGCCGCCGAAGGGCAGCTCGATGCCGCCGCCGGCGCCGTAGTTGTTGACGAACACCTGGCCGCACTGGAGCGCGCGCGCCATGCGGAACTGCCGCGCGCCGTCGCGCGTCCACACGCCCGCGACCAGCCCGAACGGCGTGCCGTTGGCGATGCGCACGGCCTCGGCCTCGCCGTCGAACGGGATCACCACCTGCACCGGCCCGAAGATCTCCTCCTGCGCCAGCACGTCGGACGGATCGTCCAGCGCCACCAGGGTGGGCGCGACGTAGTAGCCGCCGGCCGGCAGGTCGCGCGGCAGCGGCGCCTGCGCCGCGGGTGACGCGGCACGCGCCACGTAGCGCGACACCACGTCGCGCTGGCGCGCCGAGATGAGCGGCCCCACGTCGAGGTCGGCCAGCGCCGGGCCGACGCGCAGCGTGCGATAGCGCTCGGCCATGCGTGCGAGCACCGCGTCGTACAGCGGCCGCTCCACGAGGATGCGCGAGGCCGCCGAGCAGGTCTGGCCCGCGTTCTGGATGCCTGCGTTCACGAGGAAGGGCAGCGCGGCGTCGACGTCGGCATCGGCGAACACCACCTGCGGGCTCTTGCCGCCGAGTTCGAGCGTCACCGGCACCGCGTGCTTCGCGGCGGCCGCCTGCACCAGCGCGCCGGTCGCCACCGAGCCGGTGAACGAGAGGTGCTGCACGCCGGCGTGCGCCGACAGCGCCGCGCCGGCTTCCTCGCCCAGGCCGGTCACCACGTTGAGCGCGCCGGCCGGCAGGCCTGCGTCGGCGGCGATGCGCGCGAACGCGAGCGCCGTGAGGCACGCTTCCTCGGCCGGCTTGAGCACGCAGGCATTGCCCATCGCCAGCGCCGCGCCGACCGAGCGGCCGAAGATCTGCATCGGGTAGTTCCACGGCACGATGTGTCCGGTCACGCCGTGCGGTTCGCGCAAGGTGAGCGCGGTGTAGCCGTT